>JACQUF010000298.1 GCA_016210435.1 Chloroflexota bacterium | reverse complement strand
GTCCTCATTCTTGGCAGCGCGACGCCTGACCTCGAGACGTTCCGCCGCGCCGAGCGTGGCGACTACCGGCTTCTCCACTTGCCGGAAAGGATCAGCGCCCGCGCTGAAGCCACAGGACGGACGAGTGCCGGGCAGGCAGGCGTCGAAGTCATCGACATGCGCGCCGAGTTACGGGCGGGAAACGCGTCGATCCTGAGCCGGGCACTGGAGGAAGGAATCCGGAACGAGTTGGAGTCCGGCGGCCGCGTGATCCTGTTTCTCAACAGGAGGGGTGCGGCCGGATTCCTTCAATGCAGGAAGTGCGGCCACACGTTGCGATGCCGGCGCTGCGCGACAACGCTCACCCTTCACCGCGCGGAGGGGACGCGCGATGCGTCCACGCTCTTGTGCCATTACTGCAATCTTCGGACGAAATGGCGGGCTGAATGCCCCAGGTGTGGCGCTGCGGCGCTGGCGTCGCTCAACCCGGGTACCCAGGCAGTGGCCGAAGAGGTCGAGCGCGTGTTTCCCGGCGCAGGTGTGCTGAGGTGGGACCGTGACGTGGCGAGGACCGCCCGCGATCATGCCGCGGTGCTCGCGCGATTTTTGGAAGGTCCGGAGAGGGTCCTCGTGGGGACCCAGATGGTCGCCAAGGGCCTCGATATTCCGGCGGTCACTCTCGTCGGAGTCGTATCAGCCGACACCGGTCTGGCGATTCCGGATTTCCGCTCCGGGGAGCGCGCGTTTCAGGTGCTGACGCAGGTCGCGGGGCGTGCAGGGCGGGGCAAGAACGCCGGCCGGGTAATCATCCAGACGTTCCAGCCCGAGCACTACGCAATCCAGGCCGCGGCCGACCAGGACTTTGAAGCCTTCTACCAGGTGGAAATCAGGCTGCGGGCGGAATTTGACTATCCGCCATATTCGAAGCTGATCCTGCTTGAGTACGCCGACCCGGATGCGGCTGCGGCGTTCAGGCAGGCGGACTATTTCGGGAGGCTTCTCCGGCACCAACGCCTGGCCAGCGGGGAAGGCTCGACACAGATTCTCGGTCCGAGCCCCGGATACCCGCTCAGAGTGCGTGGTCTTACGAGATGGCATCTCATCCTGAAGGGAGAGGCGCCATCGAGGCTGCTCGACCGCGTGCCGCTGCCAAGAGGATGGGCGGTTGACGTGGACCCGATTTCAGTCTCCTGACCGGCTATACTCCGCGCGATGTGGCGCTCACCCTGAGGAGCAGACAAGCACTGGCATGGCGGTCCTTCAGATCCGGGTAGTCCCTGACCCGGTCCTGCGCCGCAAGGCGCGCCCGGTAAAGGTGATCGACGAGGCGGTCCGCAGGCTTGCCTGCGACATGATCGAGACGATGCAGGCAGCGCCCGGGGTTGGGCTCGCCGCAAACCAGGTCGGCGTGCTCCTGCGCGTGGTGACTCTCCAGATGCCGGACGAAGATCCCTTCGTGATGATCAACCCCGTGATCACGCATCGGGAAGGGACCCGAACCGTCGAGGAGGGCTGCCTGAGCGTACCTGGCTACGTAGGCTCGATAGAGCGGTCGGTCCTTGTAAGGGCGCGCTTCATCGATGAGCGTTCCGGCAAGCACCGAGTCGAGGCGCGTGAGCTGCTCGCACAGGCGATCGAGCACGAAATCGACCATCTGAATGGCATCCTGTATCTGGATCACCTGAAGAGTCATGAAGACCTGCGCCAGACCGTCGCGGCTCACGAACACGAAGACGTCGATTTCTCGAAGCCGCCGGACCTGGGGGTGGCCGGCGCCGACGGGCTCGCGGTGCAGGCTGGCGCAATGGGCGTTCCCTCATCCACTACCGGAACACCGGGCTAGGGCGATCACGCCCCGGCCGATTCAGACCTTCCCGGGCCACGTCGTACCTTTCTGTGCGGCCTTTCCGCGCCGCGGCCGGAATCCGATTCGATGGCCCAATTCATAGCTAGAATTTCCGAATTGCTCTCCGCTCGGGGTGTCGAAGCGTTGGTAGTGGGTGGCGCCGTCCGTGACATGCTGCTCGGCCGTACGCAGCGTGATTTCGACCTCCTGATCAATGTCGATCCCGAAGAGATCGGGGCATCGCTGGCAGCTTCGACGGGATCAACGTCGGTCGTTATCGATGCGGAACGTCGCTACGTTCGCTTGATTGTCCCGCCTTCGGCCGCGGCCGAAGTTCGTTGGATCGACCTGGCCGGACTTGCAGGAAGCATCGAAGCGGACCTTGCTCGTCGCGACTTCACCGTCAATGCGATTGCGGTCCGGCTGACGCACTGGGTTGCGGGCCGGGTCCATGATTCGCTAATCGATCCCCTTGACGGCGCTGCCGACCTGGTTCGCCGCGTCGTGAAGCAGGCTGGGCCGCGCTCGATCATCGAGGACCCTCTGCGGTCGATGCGTGCGTGCAGGTTCGCAGCGCAACTGGGATTTACGATCGACGACGCCACCGCACGCTCGGTGCGTGGTCACCGCCAGCTTCTGGCGGGCGTCGCCCCGGAGCGGATTCGTGAGGAGATGTTTTCCACGATCGGCGGCGAAAACGCGGTCGATGGGCTCCGCTTGCTCGATACATACGGGATTCTCGACCTGCTATTGCCGGAGCTATGCGAGGGGAAGGGCGTAGAGCAGCCACGCGAGCACTACTGGGATGTGTTCGAGCACGCCCTTCAGTCCATGGGTCAGGCCGAACGAATCCTCAGCAGGCCGGCCAGGCTGGCGGACCCTGTTCTGGCGCGGATACCGTGGATCGACGGACATGACGACTACTTCGGGGAGGTCGCCGGCGACGACCAGACCCGCGCGGCCCTCCTCAAGCTCGCCGCGCTGCTGCACGACGTTGCCAAGCCGCGAACGAAGACCTTCGAGCCCGGCGGACGCATGCGCTTTTTCGGGCATCCTGACAAGGGGGCAGAGATCTCGGCCGATATCCTTCAACGCCTGCGATGCAGCAAGAGGACGGTCGCCCATGTCTCGACTATGATCCGCGAGCATCTCCGGCCGGTCCAGCTAAGCGATGGCGTGAGGCCCGCGACCGACAGGGCGGTGTTCCGCTACTACCGTGACGTGGCGCCGGTCGCCGTGGACACGATCTATCTGGCATTCGCGGACTACCTGGCGGCGCGGGGGCCATTGCTGGAAGAAGCGGACTGGGACCGCCATTGCCGTAACCTCGGTGATATACTTGCCCGAGGCTTCGAGACGCCCCGCGAATCGAAGCCATCTCTATTGTTAGACGGTAATCAAATCCAGCGCCTTTTCGACCTCCCGCCAGGGCCCGAGATCGGTCGTCTGCTACGCATATTGCGTGATGCCGAGGCTGCCGGCAGGGTTCAAACCCAGGAGGAAGCCATCGATCTGCTCAGGGAAGCGGTCCGCGAGGGCGGCGTTCCCCGCAGGAGTAGTGGATGAAAAGAGAGTTTCGCAAGCTGATCTTCCTCGGCGTGCTGTTCGCCGTCGCGGTCGCAGCTATCGCGATCCCTCGCATCGATTTCGGGATATTCGGCGCCCGGTTCGAGCGCGGCCAGGAAAACACGTTTCTCGGGCTCACACTGGGCCTGGACCTTCAGGGCGGCACTCACCTCGTCTACCGGGGCGCGAATGCCGACGGATCACAGGCCTCGCGGGACGACATGGAAGGCGTCCGCAGGATCGTCGAGAGCCGTGTGAACCAGTTCGGTCTTAGCGAGCCGACAGTCCAACTGCTCGGCAATCCTCCTGACCGCGTGCTCGTCCAGCTGCCCGGGCTCACCGGGGAATCAATAACCGTCCGGCACAGCGGGGGCGTTGTCGGCATCGACCAGATCAAGCAGTTTCTCGCATCGCCCGAGGTCAACCGGCCGGACGCCGAAGTAAAGAAGACCGAGGATGGGTCGACCGTGATGCGGTTCGGCAAGCTCGAACCAGCGGTCCGCGATGAAGGCGGCGACGTGACCCGGGAGTCAGAAGCAAACCGCATCCGCGCTGCTTTGGTCCAGCGGTTCCCTGCCAACGTATTCATTGCATATCCCGCCGGGACGTCCACGCCGGAGACTCTCTCGCCCGAGGCAACCACGACACCCGGGGCCGCCGGCGCCGCGACCTCTACGCCACCCGCGAGGCCGCCAACCATCGAGAACATCAATGGCATAGTGGGCGATCTCAGGATCGATGGGGCGACTGTTACGGAGACGAACCCCGGCGTCTTCTCGATCTCGATACCGAATTTCCAGCGCGATCAGGTGGACGCCGAAGGGAAGGTCACGCTGGGACACGCGTCACGCATCCGCGAGAAGCTGGTCGCCGGCTTCGGCGCGCCCGCAATCTTCTCGACGATCGGAGACCTGGAACAGTTCACGGTCGGCGGGGGCGTGCAGGAAGCGAAGCTGCTGATCGGGCAGACTGCCCAGCTCGAATTCCGCGAGCGGACCTGCTCACCGATATTCCCGCCGGACCAGACAACCGCCTGGCCACCGGATGGCCTCTCCGCGGAGGACTGGCTGGCCGAGAGGTGCCGCAACCCGCGCTACTACAGCGAGGTCGCGACGGGGCTGAGCGGCAGGGACCTGATTGATGCGTTCGCAGGCACGCAGCCCGGGATCGCCCGCCCGGTTGTGAACATCCAGTTCAACGACCGGGGCGCGGAGGAGTTCTTCCGCGTGACCGAGCGGATCTCCGGCGACCCCGGCAACCGGCTGCTTGCAATTTTCCTCGACGGCAAGGAGTTGCTGGCGCCAACTGCGCAGCAGGCGATTGCAGGTGGGCGCGCCTTCATTCAGGGCCCAGATTTCACGGCCGAGAGGGCGCGGACGATCTCGATCCAGCTCAAGTCCGGCGCGCTGCCCGTCAGGCTCGAATTGATCCAGGAGCGCAACGTCGAGGCGACGCTCGGGGCGGACTCGCTCCGGCGCAGCATGATCGCCGGGGGCCTGGGGCTCCTCCTCGTCATCGGGTTCATGGTGACGTATTACAAGTTGCCTGGAGTTGTCGCGTCGATCGCACTGGTTCTTTACGCGTCAATCCTGATCTCGGGCTTCAAGATGTTGCCAATCACCCTGACCCTCGCGGGAGTGGCCGCGCTCATCTTGTCGATCGGCGTGGCTGTAGACGCCAACATCCTGATTGCTGAGCGTACGAAGGAAGAGTTACGCGCGGGCCGTTCCTTGATTGCGGCGATCAACACGGGCTTCGACCGGGCCTGGCCATCGATCCGTGACAGCAACGTTTCCACGATGATCACCACTGCCGTCCTCTTCTGGTTCGGAGACCGGCTGGGCACGAGCCTGATGCAGGGCTTTGCGCTCACCCTGTTCATCGGAACCCTGGCGAGCATGTTTACTGCTGTCACTGCCAGCCGCGTCTTGATGCGCACGATCGCTTCGTCGCCTCTCGGGAAGCGCCCGACCGCCTACGTACCGGTGGGCGCCGTGGGTACAGCCGAGCCAGCATCGACGATGAGGAGCTAGGCCAACGTGATCGATTTCGTACGCCGCAGGTACTGGTTCATTGGGGCCTCCGCCGTGCTGATTATGATCGGCGCGCTGTTCCTGGCGCTCCCGCCGCACCTCAAGGTCGGCATCGACTTCACATCGGGCACGACTTTCAGCATCGACTTCGAGAAGGACCCCGGGATCTCCGAGGTGCGCGGCGCCCTTGCCACAGCCGGACATGGAGACGCGCTCATCCAGCCGGCGGGCGGCGGGAGCTATATCGTCAGGACCCGTGACCTTGGAGAACGGGGGATCGAGCCGATCAAGGCCGCGCTCGATGCGCGCTCTGAAGGCACTGTCTCGATCCCGGAAGTGACCACCGTTGGCAAGGCAGTAGCCGAAGACACGATCCGCAACGCGATCGCCGCAATAGCCGTCGCCTCGCTATTCATCATGGGATATATGGCCTGGGCATTCCGGCAGGTCCCCAAGGCGTACCGATACGGGATCACCGCGATGGTGGGCGTGTTGCACAACGTAGCGATTGTGCTGGGTCTTTTCGCGGTACTGGGCCGACTAATAAACGCCGAGGTGAATGCGATCTTCATTGTCGGCATCCTTACCGTGATCGGCTATTCGGTGCATGACACGATCGTCGTGTTCGACCGGATCAGGGAAAACGTCAAGGTTGCTCCGGGCCGCCCGTTCGGACAGGCGGTGAACCTGGCGATTGGCGAGACGCTGGTGCGATCACTGGGTACCTCGTCCACGACGCTCATCGTGATCCTGGCGATGCTTCTGATCGGCGGTGAGACGCTTCGCGATTTCCTGATCGTCCTCTTCACGGGGATCGCGGTCGGGACCTATAGCTCGATATTCCTCGCCGCGCAGTTGCTCGTGTCGTGGGAGAACGGCGACTTCACGCGCTGGCTGAAGAGACGCCGTCGGCCGGCGGAGGCCCAGGCGACGACGTAAGAAAGGGATACGAGGAGGCTCAAGTGGATCTGGGCGCGCACGTCTCGACTGCCGGAGGAGTGGACAAGGCCGTAGCTCGCGCCGTCGACATGGGCGCCGAGGCCATGCAGATCTTCGTTTCGTCGCCGCGGGCGTGGGCGTTCAAGGCGCCCCCAGATCAGGTCGCGACGTCCTTCAAAGATGCCGCCAAGAAGGCGAAGCTGGGCCCGACCGTCTTTCACGCGGTCTACCTCGTCGCGATCGGCGCTCCGGACGAGGCGCTGCTGCTGAAGAGCGTCGAATCGCTGATCAACTATGTGAAGACCGCCGACGTCCTCGGCGCCGAAGGTGTGATCTTCCATCCGGCAAGCCACAGGGGCGCGGGGTACGACGCGGTCGAGGCGCAGATGGTGGGCGCGGTGCACACCGTGCTGAAGTCGGCGCCCGGCAAAGCCTGGCTGGCACTCGAGAACAGCGCAGGCATGGGCGACCACATTGGCTCGAAGTTCGAACAGCTCGGACGGCTGGTGAAGGCAATAAACCACCCGCGAATCCGTGTCTGCATCGATACCCAGCACGCCTGGGCGGCGAATTACGACGTCGCCACGCGAGAAGGTCTCGATGCAACGCTTGAAGAGCTGGACAAGCATGTCGGCTTGAAGCTTCTGACCGCGATCCACCTCAATGATTCCAAAAATGATCGCGGTTCTGCCGTCGACCGGCATGAGAATATCGGCCAGGGCAAGATCGGGGCTGCCGGCATTAAGACGATCGTGAGTCACCCCTCGCTTGCGAAGATCCCCATGTATCTCGAAGTGCCGGGATTCGAAGACCAGGGTCCGGACAAGAAGAACGTGGATATCATCAAGCAGCTTCGGAAGGAAGCCGGCGTTTCCAGATAGCGCTGGCCCACCACCCTCCGCCGCAAGAGCTTGTCCCGAGGTTTTTGATACTCCCTCCTCTGGAAGGAGGCTCTTCGACAGGCTCAGGCGCCGTGCTGAGCCTGCCGAAGCGACAAGCTCTCCAAGGGCGGGGGACTTTGGAAACGCGTCGGGTTCGGGTGGGTAGAAAAATGCGGCCGCTTACGCGAAAACGGTTCGAACAGCTAGTGAGGGAAGCGCTCGAAACATTGCCGGGCCAGTTCTATGAGCGCTTGCAGAACGTCGACGTCGTTGTCGAAGAGCAGCCGACCCCCGAGCAGCTGAGGTCAGCAGGGCTTGCCGAGGACGACACCCTGCTCGGCTTCTACGAAGGCATACCGCTCACTGCCCGGGAGAACTATGGCTTTGTTCTCCCTGACAAGATCACGGTTTTCAAGGGACCGATCGAAGAGATGTGTGAGTCGCCTGAAGAAGTGGTCGATGAAGTGCGGACCACAGTGATGCACGAGATCGCGCATCATTTCGGAATCGATGACGAAGCCCTGGACAAGACGGGCTACGCGTGAATCTCCACCGTCTCCCCGGAGATTTCGATCCTCCGTCCTTCGACCGCGACCGAAGCTGACTGCACCCTCGCGAGTTCTTCAAGCACACTGCTTGCCCGGTCTGCGAGCGGATCGCGTTGCTCCGTGGCTCGCCGGCGTGCAGACGCCGCGTGCTGACCCCAGAGCGTTCGCTGCGGCCGCCTCTTCAGCTCCGCCTCGAGCGCGGCCACCAGCCTGCGAGATGCGGCAATCGATATCGCGGGCGCTGGCGTGCGCGATAACGCGTCGGCAAATTCAAAGCTGAGGGCCAGGCCGCCGTTGATCATTTCGATGCCAACCGTGAGGACGGGAGGCTGCTCGGTCTCGAAGCGGTGGGCAGATTCAGGGACCAGCCGCCCGGCTTCGCGAAGGGCGGCCTGTACCTCTCGCAGGAGGGAAGAAAGCGCAGACACCGACTGAACGGCCGATCGCAGCGTGATGGTAAGCACGGTGAGGCGGATTATCGCAGGACGCGATCGTCGCCCACCCGGCGTGTCAACTGCATGCGGTCCATATGCTCCAGGACCGCGAGGATGTACTTCCTGCTCTGGCCGAACATATCGCGCAGATCGGCGAGAGTCACCTTCCCCTTTGTATTGATACGTTCGACGACGCGCGTGGCCATTTCTTCGTAGGCCGACTTCAGGAAGACGACGTCCTCGTTTGCCTTGATGACTCGGCCCTGCATGACCAGTGCGTTCAATATCTCAGGGTCGATCTTCTGATCGGTCGGGGGCGTGTACCGTGAGCTAGCGAGCGACGCGAGATACGCGTCCGCTGTGGCCCTCTGTCCAGCCGTGAAAGCGGGGCTGAAGCCGGGAAGCCTCACGTGAGCGTCATCTGCCGTAAGGATGCCTTCCACAGCAAGCTGGGCCAGTGCAGGAAGGAAGATATTCGTCTTCATCTGCAGCCTGTTGCGCAGCTCCTCACGGGGCATGCCGGGCCGCAATGGATATTGCCGGTGATATGCCGCCAGCGCATCGTGCGCCGAGCGCGAAACAGATTCCCAGCCAGATGCCGTGAACAGGTACTCCTTTGCGGCGCCAACACCGACGAGCACGCGCCGGTCGAGGAGAGCAGTAAGGCGCCCGCCGAGCAGGTCAGGCGACATGTTGGCCTTGGTAGCCAATTCCGCTGGCGAGGAGGGCTGGATCGATTCGAGCGCAGACACGATCAGTTCGTCTTCCGATCCGCGCTCAAGCACTGCGAGCCGCGTCAGCATGCCTTCCTCGAACCGCTTGTGCCGTTGGGCAAAGGGATCGACGACGTTACCGCCCCCGAGAGTCGCAACCGAGTCGCGAAGGACGAAATAGTCTCCCTTGACGACTGCGATCGGCTGTTCGACGCGTACCTGCGCCCAGCCGGACTCTCCCGGTTCGAGCTCGTTGGCGTCGAGCAGCCTCACCGTAGCATCGACTTCCAGGGCGCCGGTATAGAGGGTCAGCCGCGCGTTGTGCCTCACCGGTCGGGGCGAATCCGGAACAACTCTCAGTGAAACATCGAAGGCAGCGGTCGATCGAAGCCACCCGGGGACCGTCAGGACGTCGCCGCGTTTGATCTGGTCGTAGCTGATCCCGGCCAGGTTCACGGCGACACGCGACCCGGGAATCGCTTCGTCCACCGTCTTCTTGTGCGTCTGGAGTCCGCGAACCCGCCCCTGCGGGCCGGAAGGAAGGATTTCTATCTCCTGGCCGACCCGGAGCCGCCCGTCGTGGAGCGTCCCGGTCACCACTGTGCCGAACCCGGCGATCGTGAAGGACCGGTCTACGGGGAGGCGGGGCCGGCCAAGGTCCGGGCGGGGTGGCAGATCGTGCAGCCGTTCCTGCAACGCCACCTTCAGTTCTTCCAGGCCCTCGCCGGTGTGGGCAGATACAGCGACGACAGGTGATCCTTCGATCGAAGTTCCCAGGAGGAGATCCGTTACATCCGTGGACACCAACTCGAGCCAGTCCGGTTCCGCGAGTTCGCGCTTGGTCAGTGCCACGACCCCGCGATCGATCCGGAGAAGATCGATGATGGCGAGGTGTTCTCGTGTTTGCGGCATCACGCCCTCGTCCGCAGCGACGACGAGCATCGCGACGTCGATGCCCCCGACGCCCATGAGCATGTTCTTGATGAATCGCTCATGGCCGGGTACGTCGACCACGCTCACCTCGAGTCCATTGGGGAGGGTGAGCCAGGCGAAGCCGAGTTCGATCGTCATGCCGCGCTCTTTTTCTTCGCGCAGCCGGTCCGGATCGATCCCGGTCAGTGCCTTGACGAGAGTCGACTTGCCGTGGTCGACATGTCCCGCGGTCCCAACGACGTACATCGTTTGCCGCCTACGCTGCGCCGGGCACGCCTACGAAGCGGGAGAAGACCTCGTTGCCGAGAAGCCGCCCCCGGCGCGTCAACCTGATCCCAGATGGATCCCTGGCGAGCAGCTCCAGATCTACGAGCCCGGCAATGATGTCTCCGAAGGCTTCATCCAGGGTCCGGCCGAACCTCGCCTGGAAAGCCCTGGCCGAGATGCCCGTGTCCAGGCGCAGGCCCATCATCATGGTTTCGGACATCTCCTGCGCCGGCGAGACACGCTCGGCGGATTCGACGATACCGGCCTGGGCCATGAAGGCGGTCGCCGGCGGAGTAACCCCCCTCTCCTCATTACTCTCCCACGTAGGGGAGAGGAAGGTCCTCGCCGGGCTCGCGCCCTGAGCCTGTCGAAGGGCTGGATCCGCGACGTCGCCCCCACCCCTACCCCCCCTCCCTCCAGGGGAAGGGGCACGAGAAGGGGCGATCTCCGACGTTGGGGAAAGGAGGAAATCTCCCTCCTCATTCCTTTCCACAGGGTCGTGGGAACCTATCCCCCAAGTTTGGGCGGGAAGAAAATCCCCCCTCTCCCGCCGGGAGAGGATCGGGGTGAGGGCGATTTCCCGCATCCGCCGGATGTATTCCCTTGGCGATTTCAGGTTTGCGAACCGCGTCGCGCGGAGGTGCGAATGCGCCCCGGGACCGACGCCGAGATACGGGCCATTGGTCCAGTAGACGAGATTGTGACGGCTTTCGAAGCCGGGCCGGGCCCAGTTCGAGATCTCATAGTGCCGGAACCCCGCCGAAGCCATCACATCTTCGGCATGCTCGTACATGTCTGCTGCGAGGTCCGGGTCCGGATCTGCCACCTTGCCGGCTTTGACCCAGGCCGCAAGCGGCGTGTTCGGCTCGAGCGTGAGCGCATAGAGCGATACGTGGTCCGGAGCGAGCTCCATTACTCCCGCCAGCGAGTCCTCCCAATGCGCAAGGGACTGGTCCGGGAGCCCAAACATCAGATCGAGGTTCACGTTCTTGAAGCCGGCAGAGCGGGCCGTCCGTGCGGCAGAGACTGCCTGTGCCGCATCGTGTCGTCGTCCCAGCGATTTCAGGAGTCGATCGTCGAGGCTCTGCACGCCGATGCTGATGCGGTTCAGGCCCGCGCCGCGTGCGTCAGCGAGTTTGGCGGGGCTGCAATCGTCGGGGTTGGCTTCCATCGTAACTTCCGCGTCGGGCAGCAGCTCAAACGCGTCGCGCATCGTGCCGACCACGCTTTCCAGTGCCTCCGCCGGCAGATAGGACGGGGTCCCTCCGCCCAGGAATACCGTACCAACCGTTGGCCGCCCTAGCAGGCTGCCCCATATCCGCAACTCTTTGCGTAGAGCGAGAACGTATTCGGGAATGAGAGGCTCGATCCCTGCATACGTATTGAAGTCGCAGTACGGGCATTTCGTTTCGCAGAAGGGGATGTGGACGTAGAGTCCGATCGCGGTCTCGGGGCCGGTCCCTTTAGCCGGCGCCTCGAACGTCAATGCCCGGGGGTCCACAGCTTGCTCTCGGGCTGGGGCGTCTCCTCGGGTGCGTCCTGCGCTGCGCCAGCCTCGACGGCGGCCGAATCGCGCAGCCAGCGCATCAATTCGTCGAGCTCTGGCGGGACGACGTTGTAGACATGGACCGACGTGGAAAGCTGAAGGCCGCGCGTGGAAGCCGCGATCAGTAGTCCGGCTTCCGACTGCCCGAGCGTCTCTTCGATGGCCTGCTTCATGTGGTTGTATCGTGCCTCGGCGGCGCGGCGATAGGCGTCGCTGATCGTGTCGGCAACCTTGCGGCTCATGAATCCGATCTGCAGGCAACGGCCCCAGTCCATTGCCTCTGCGAACGTCTCGTCATCTTCCAGGGCCTCGAACGACGCGCCCGCATCGATCCGGGATTTGATCAGCGCGTAAGCAGGTTCGTTGACCTCCTTGAGCGCGTCCAGGCCGGCATCCGCGGCGTCGGCGATCCCCTCGTGGAAGACGTGTTTGACGACGCCCGCCTTGGACTCGAGCCGGCCCACGTGGTCATCGATCGCCTTCCAGTAAGCATTCAGCCGCTGTGTGTAGCCAACGGGCGCACCGGGGATCGGATATATGAGCGCGGCGACATACAGCTTGCGCTCGCCAAGGACGTAAGCAGCTTCGGGACGTTCGATTCTGCCCAGAGGCTGTGCCGGCATCGATTCCTCGCATTCGAATATTCCGCGTGCTTATTGGAGCATATCGCGTCAGGAACGCACGGCGACACGGCCGGAGGATGCCGAGCCGGCGGGAGGCAATTCCTTGATCGAAGTGAGTCCGAAGCTCGACACGAGCAAGAGCGGGAACGCAGCAGGCGAAGAATCAGGCGGCTGCCAGCACCCCGGGGATCTTGAAGCTGAACTTGCTTCCTTCGCCAGGCGCGCTCGATACGGTCACCTGACCGCCATGCAGCTCGATTATGTTCTTCACGATCGCCAGGCCAAGGCCGGTTCCCGGTACCTGGCGAGCGGATGGGTCTTCTGACCGGAAGAAGGGCGTGAACAGGTGTGCAACGTCGGCCGGCTTGATCCCGATGCCCTGGTCGCACACTTCAACGCACATGACGCCTTCGCGTGCCCATGCCTTCAGCGTGATCGTCTTCCCGGCAGGGGAGTACTTCGACGCGTTGCTGAGCAGGTTCGCGAGCACCTGGACAAGGCGGTCGCGGTCCGCTTCCAGCGTCGTGCCATCGACCTCGATGTTGGTGACCAGGGTCTGGTTCTTCTGCGAGAAGATCGGCGCAAAGCTCTTCACGGTCT
>JACQUF010000302.1 GCA_016210435.1 Chloroflexota bacterium | reverse complement strand
GACGCGCAGCAACAGGACACCTACTACATCGTCGCCCACTTCCACTACGTGCTGTTTGGGGGCTCGATCTTCGGCCTGTTCGCCGGCATCTACTACTGGTGGCCAAAAATGACCGGGAGGCTGCTGAACGAAAAGCTCGGGAAGCTCCAATTCTGGCTGATGATCATCGGTTTCAACCTGACGTTCTTTCCGATGCACTGGCTGGGCCTCGATGGAATGCCGCGCCGCATTTACACCTACGCGGATGGGATGGGCTGGGAGTCTTCCAACCTGGCGGCAACCATCGGCGCGTTCGTGATTGCGCTTTCCATCCTGTTCTTCATCATCAACTTTTTCTATACCCGGCGCCGGGGGCAGGTCGCAGGGAACGACCCGTGGGACGGGCGCACCCTCGAATGGACGATCCCGTCCCCTCCGCCCGAGTATAACTTCGCTGAAATCCCTGTCGTGCAGCACCGGGATGACTTCTGGTATCGGAAGCACCCGGAACTGATCCACGAGATAGAAAAACATGCCGGTACCGGGCCTGCCCAGGGCCGCGCGCATATCACCGGCGCGCAAGACATGCCGGCCGAAGCAGCACATCTCCATGGCGCGACTGCCCACGAAGCCGGGAACGGGGGGCAAGCCCATGGCGCTCCGTCGTACGGAGGCCATGGAGAGGCACACGGCATCCACATCCCGGACAAGTCGTACTACCCGTTGCTTCTGGCTGCGGGCCTGGCATTCGGGATCGGGATGCTGATCGTCCAGCAGCCGATAGTGGTCCGTTGGATCTTCCCTGCCCTTGGGTTCGCCGTGGCCGTCTGGGCGGGCCTCGGCTGGGCCTTCGAGCCCGTCAGCGAACCGTCCGGCGAGCGCGCGGGACAGTAGCACGGAAGGTGAACTGAGTTGGCACACGCCCCTGTAGCAACCCGCGGAGCCGCGGCTGGCCACGCCGCGACTCAGGTACCCGGCGTCGCCCACGCTGAGCAGACGTCCACTGGACTCGGCCATCGCAAGCTGCTCATGTGGACGTTTCTTGGCTCAGAATGCATGTTCTTCGGTTCACTCATCGCGACCTATCTCGTCTACCGGAACCAGAGCCTGAAGGGACCTTTCCCGGACGATATCATCGATGTCCCGGTCACGTCGGTCAGCACGTTCGTCCTCCTGATGAGCTCGCTGGCGATGGTGCTGGCGTTGAACGGGATCCAGAGGAACATGCCACGACTCGGGCGCTTCTGGACCCTGATGACCGCTGCGTTGGGCGCGGTATTCCTCTCTTTCCAGGTATTCGAGTTCGATGCGTTCGCGCGGGAAGGCCTGACGCCCAGAACGAACCTCTTTGGCACGACGTTCTTTACCCTGACCGGTTTCCACGGCGCGCACGTGACGCTCGGCGTGTTCTTGTTGCTGACCATGGCGTTCGTCTTTTCCCGAAGCAGGCGGGAGCAATTGGGACTGGTCTCGGCAGTCGCGGGGTTTTTCATGGTTGACCTAGCGATACTCGCGGGATCGCTGGGTATCATCGGCCCACTCGAAGGGATTCCATCAGTAGTCCTGGCAGTTGCAGGTGTGATTGCGATGCTCTGGGGCGGATATGTGTTGTTGGGAAGACCTCCCGCGGTCACAGAAGTGCGAGGGCAATCAGAAAACCTCGAGATAACTGGCCTCTACTGGCACTTCGTAGACATCGTCTGGATCGTGATTTTCACTGTCGTATATCTGATATCGGCGAACGACGGCCCGCCCGCCGGGATCGCGGGCTGAGGAGCGGCGAATGGCGCAATCCGGCGGCCCATCGCACCGGCCCAGGGGTTTGGAGAAGTTCTTCTGGCAGAGTAGCGACCGCTATTTCCAGCTACCCAGGACCTACGCCGAGGAGCCGACGCCCAGGCACGAGCATCCTCTCGGGGCGGTTGCCAGCGAGATCGGGCGATGGTGGATACGCCTGTCCAGCGGCGATCGCCACCCGACAGCGCGGTTCTACGTCGGCGTGGGAATCATCCTGACGGTGCTGACTGCGCTTGAGGTATGGGCATTCAACTGGGGGATCCGGCAATCGGCAGTCGTCCCCCTCCTGCTCGCGCTATCCGCGGTCAAATTTGCGCTGGTAGTAGGGTTCTTCATGCACCTGCGCTTTGAACACCCGATCCTCAGGCAGGTGTTCTCTTTCGGACTGGTCCTGGCAATCGCGATCGGTCTCTCGCT
>JACQUF010000290.1 GCA_016210435.1 Chloroflexota bacterium | reverse complement strand
TACAGCACCGCCAGCAGGAATCCGAAATCGCCCAGACGAGTGACGAGGAACGCCTTCTTGGCTGCCGCGGCTGCGGCCGGACGGCGGAACCAGAATCCGATCAGCAGGTACGAACAGAGACCGACCAGCTCCCAGAAGACGAAGAGCTGGATGACGCTGCGAGCGAGCACGAGACCGAGCATCGAGGCTGTAAAGAGCGACATGAAGGCGAAATAGCGGGCGTACCCGGAGTCGCCCTTCATGTACCCCTGCGAGTAGATCTGGATGAGCAGGCTCACACCTGACGCAACGACCAGCATCACCGCGGTGAGGGGGTCCAACAGAAGGCCGTACGGGATCCTCAGTCCCCCGACCGCCAGCCAGGTCCGGCTCTCGAACTCAGTCGGCCCGTTCGACCATACGGACCCAGCCGCAAACAGCGAGAGCACGAACGAGGCACCGACGGCGGCAATCGTTATCCAACCGGCCGTGATGGACCAGCGATTGAAGAAAGGCCGGACTATCAGACCGATGATCAGGAATGAAGCCAGGGGCAGGCCGATGATCAGCCAGGTTGCGGTCTCGGAGATCACTAGATCTTCCTCAGGATCTCGTCAGCCACGTGTTCCCTGCCCCGCGGCACCAGGATCCGGAACGGCACCCGTTCTCCCCAGTCGAGAATGTTGCCTTCGGGGATGATCTTCGTGGGCAGCCCTTCACCCTCGAGCAGGTCTTTCCACATCTCAGCGATCAGCAGGTTCGGCGCTTTCTTGTAGTCGACCCACATGCCGGCTAGCCCCTCGCCGTAGTGAGGTCGGTGACTTCGACCGACTCCCTGCGCCTGTAGACCGCAAGGGCCAGAGCCAGTCCAAGCGTCACCTCAGCTGCGGCGACCGCAATGATGAAGACGGCAAACGTCTGGCCCGTCAGCACACTCCTGACCGCGTCGGAAGTGAGCGCGACAGGAGTATCGAGAAGGCGCGCCGGCACTGTGTATCGGGAGAACGCGACCGCGGCGATATTTACGGCGTTGAACATCAACTCGATCGACATCAGGACGACCAGCGCATTGCGCTTGGCCAGCACGCCGTAAAGACCGATCGCGAAGATGATTGCAGAGACGAGGAGGACATTTTCGAGAGTCATGTCTCGGCCCCTCGCTCCCTGGCCAGGGCGAGCGCGCCTATCAGCGCGGCAAGAAGGACGACCGAGATGACTTCGAACGCAAGTACGTAGTCCCGGATGAACAGCGTGCCAAGGTTGTTCGCCGTGCGACGGAAGACGCCTTGGCGCGCGGTTTCCTGATCGGCTGCCGGGCCTCCGATCAGCTCAATCCCGCCATCGCCCGGGGCGGCTTCCGCCTGGTACTGCCCCGTCAGCGCGGCAGCTACACGGTCGTCGCCCGCCGCGGCCTGGTCCAGATCAGTCCAGTCTGTTTTGAACGCGGCATACACGATCCCGAGGGCAAGCAATACGGCCGCCGCCGCGCCCGCGAACACATAGAAAGGTCCACCCGTGCGGTTCCCACCGGGAACGTTGCGCACGAGCATAACCGTGAAAATGATCAGGATCGAGACCGCCCCCACGTAGATCAGCACCTGGACCACTGCCAGGAACTCCGCCCGGAGCAGGACAAACAGACCGGCCGTGGCAAGGAAAGCGGCTGCGAGGAACGCGGCCGCTTTGAATACGTCTCTAACCGTAACGACCAGAAGCGCGGCGGCGATTGCCATGACGGCAACGATCCAGAACGCGACGTCGACGACCGCAGAGCCTTCGATACTCACTTCGTGCGGTCGTCCACCCAGGATTTCTTCAATTGCGTGAGGTTCGGCATCTCATGTCTGCCGACCAGCCGCCAATCTGCCTCGTTTCCGGTATGCGGGTCATACCCCTTGGCTTCGAGTTGAGGCCTGAACCACGTGCTCGGCCGCTTGGGCATTTGCTTGAGTTCGTCGACGGTAATTAGCAGGTTCTTGAACGCGTACTTTGACCTTTCGAACCCGCTCCCCATGTGCAGGGCGTCGTACGGGCAAACTTCGACGCAGATGCCGCATGCCATGCAGCGCGCGAGGTCGATATCGAATACCTCGACGTCGTATACCTCGCCCTCCTGGGTCTCGCGCCCCGCCGGGTCAGTGACGATGCGGATGATCCCAAGCGGGCACAGCTTTGCGCAGCTGGCGCATCCGGTACAGCGTTCTACGTACCAGATGAAATCCTGGCCCCTGAACCTCGGCGCCTGGGGAAGCTCGACTTTGATCTTGGCCATGCCCAGGATGGCTCTTACGGCGTCACCCGGCCGCTTCATCGCGAATTGAAGAGGGTTCATTCCGGAAGCCTGCGCCAAACCGAAGAGCCCCACCCTGCGGTCGGGATACTGGACCGTGAATGGCGTCCTGGCCATGTTCAACGCGGTAACGCTGAACCCCTTGAGGAGGCCAAAGCCGTACATCAGGCCGTCCCCTCCCGTTTGGCCGGCATGAAAACGGCGGACCCTGCGGGCGTCGTGCGCTCGCCAGGGCGGGGGCCCAGAAGCAGTCCCAACGTGAATATCGAGACCGCGGCGACTGCGAGGTTGACGATCGCCATCACCCAGAGCTCGGCGACCCCGGGCGCAGGCCAGATGAAGGAGAGCACGCCGCTCACTACTAGATTTAGCGCGGCGAGGGGCAGAAGTCCCTTCCAGGCAAACGCGGTGACCTGGTCGATGCGGAGGCGCGGCAGCGTCCCCCGAAGCCACGTCATCGCGAAGAGAACCGCGACCAGCTTGATCAGGAACCAGATATGGGATGGCAGGAATCCCCAGCCACGCCAACCGGAGAGGAACAGCGTCGTGATGATCGCCGCGCTCGCGATCGTTGCCATGAACTCGCCGGCCTGGAAGAGCCCCCATTTGATTCCGCTGTAGTCGGTGTGGTAGCCGCCAATCAGCTCCGACTCGGCTTCTGCCAGATCGAACGGAGGGCGCTGGATTTCAGCCACGCTCCCGATGAGGAAGATCAGGAACCCGAGCGGTTGAACCAATGCGAACGGAACGTTCTGGTCGTGGACGACGTCCACGAGAGACATCGAGCCTGTGATCATCAGGACGCCGATCAACGCCAGGACCATTGGGAGCTCGTAGCTGACGAGCAGGGCGACCGCCCGGAACGCGCCGAGCATCGCGTACCGGTTCTGTGAGCCCCAGCCTGCCATCACGGCCGAGTACGAGCCCACAGAGAGTACCGCGATGATGTAAAGGACGCCGACGTTGAGGTCGGCGACCCATGTGGAGCTTGCGAACGGGATGACGGCGAACACGAGCAGCACCGGTACGACGATCAGCACTGGCGCCAGGTTGAAAACAAGCCGGTCCGCTGCGGCGGGAACGATGTCTTCCTTGGTAAGGATCTTGATCAGGTCAGCAATCGGCGTGAGGAGGCCATAGGGACCCCATCGATTCGGTCCCAGGCGGGCCTGCAGGCGTGCGACCAGGCGGCGCTCACCCCAGATATAGATGTTCACTGCAAGCAACGCCGCGTTAACAACGAGGAAGATGATGACGAACGCGGTGATAAGGAACGCAAGCCATTCCATCCCGGCGGGGAACATGCCGTCCCCGAATGGCCCGCCGCCGGCGCAGCGCGGTGAGGCGCTGCTCGCCAGATTGCAGTAGATATTCCGGAAGAAGGCGTTTTCCAGGAAGGCGTCCGTCACCGGTCCACCTCCCCCATGTTGATGTCGATGCTGCCGAAGGTGACGATCATGTCGGCCACCTTCCAGCCGACCAGCATGTCGCGCAGCAGTGTCAGGTTGATGAACGAAGGCGCCCGCACGTGGCAGCGGTATGGCGCAATCGAACCATCACTCACGACGTAATAACCCAGTTCGCCTTTGGGCGCCTCAATATGTGCGTAGGCGTCGCCCCTTGGCGGCCGCACAAGGAACGGGACTTCCTTGGGCCGGACAGGACCCGGCTCGATCTGCTCCTTGCAGTGGGTCACGATCTTCAGCGATTCCCGCATTTCCTGGATGCGGACGATGTACCGCGCGAAGTTGTCGCTCTCCTTCGCCAGCGGAAGGTCGAACTTAACGCGGTCATAAAACTCGTACGGATCTTTCTTACGGAGGTCCCAGTCGACTCCCGCCGCCCTCAGGATCGGCCCGCTCGCGGATGCGTTGATCAGCGTGTCTGCGGGAACCTTGCCGATTCCCTTCGTCCGGACCAGCACAATCTCGTTTCCGGAGATTAGCCGCTCGTATTCATCGACATAGTGCGGCATCTCTTTCAGGAACGTGTCCAGCCTGGGCCAGAACTCCTGTGGTGCGTCCTGGAACACGCCTCCCGGCCTCATGTAGCTGTACGTGATGCGCGCTCCGCACAATATCTCGAAGAGGTCGAGAATCCGCTCACGCTCTCGCATCGTGTACATCAGAGGCGTGGCAAATGCGCCGAGGTCCTGCAGGAAGAAGCCGATCGCTACAAGATGGCTCGCGATGCGCTGAAGCTCCGCAGAAATCATGCGAAGCCATACGCCGCGCGGCGAGGGCGTTATCCCGGCCAGCTTCTCGACCGCGAGCACCCAGCCCTGGTTGTTGGTCATCGAGGCGACATAGTCCATCCGGTCAGTCAGGGTGACGAACTGAACGTACGTGCGCTCCTCGGCCAGCTTCTCGGTGCCGCGATGCAGGTATCCGAATACCGGCTCGGCGTCCACGATCACCTCGCCGTCGAAGGTGACGCGTAGCCGGAACACCCCGTGAGTGCTCGGGTGGTGCGGGCCGATATTTATCGTTACCGGCTCGGTACGAAGTGTCATCGTCGCCGTCTTTGGTCCGCTCGCAGGTTGAGCTCGTCGAAGCCGCCTTTCCTCATCGCAGGAAGTCCTTGCGATGCGGATGGCCGGGGAATCCCTCCCAGAGCATCACGCGCTTCAGGTTCGGGTGGCCCTCGAACCGCACTCCCATCAGGTCGTACGCTTCGCGTTCCTGCAGTTCCGCTCCCCTCCAGACGGGCATGCAGCTCGGGATGACCGGATCACTCCTGCCCTCCCCGCAACGGATCTTTACCACGGCGCCGTGATTGTGACGAAGAGAGACCAGGTGGTAGACGACCTCGAAATGGTCGATGTAGTCGACCGCGCTGATGGAACTCAGGTATTTGAAATCTGTCTCAGGCCGATCGTGAAGCTGGCGGGCCACCGCGGGCCACGATTCCGCCCCTACCCAGACTGAGCCTTCGTTGTGACCGGCGACGGCTTCATGGGCAAACGCGCTGATCATCGAGGCGACTTGCTCGCCTCGCAGGGACGTCGTCATTCCCTGCTCGCTGCCCGGCGGGAGATGCTGTACCGCTTGATCTTCTCGTGCAACTGCATGATTCCGTATAGCAGCGCGTCGGGCCGGGGTGGGCAACCGGGCACGTACACGTCAACCGGGATGATCTTGTTGACGCCGGGCACTACCGAATAGGACTCGTAGTACGGGCCGCCGGATGTCGCGCAGACGCCCTGGGAGATCACCCAGCGCGGTTCCGCCATCTGGTCGTAAAGCCGCCTCACAACGGGCGCCATCTTCCAGGTCACGGTGCCGGACACGATCATCAGGTCCGCCTGGCGTGGGGATGCCCGGAACACTTCCATGCCGAACCTGGAGATATCGAAGCGGGACATGGCAGCCGCGATCATCTCGAACGAGCAGCAGGCGAGGCCCATGGCCAATGGGAATACCGAAGATTTCCGTCCCCAGTTGAGCAGCATGTCGAGCGACCCTACGAAGATGTTCCTCCGGAATTCAGCCGGGACTTCGAGGACCGGATCGGGGAACTGCTCGACATGGGTCGCCTTCATCTGGTTGATGATTGCGCCCTCGGCGCGATCGAGATCGAGGGTTTGCCTGAAGAGCGGATTCTCCGGAGTCGGGACGAAGGGAAGTCTTTCCCGATCCATGGTCAGGCCCACTCCATCGCGCGCTTCCGCCATGCGTATGCCCATCCGAGAGCCAGGATCGCGATGAAGATCACTGCTTCGGCGAGGGCGAAGATGCCAAATCTGGCAGATAGCGGGCCGTATTCGACCGCCCAGGGAAACAGGAACACGGTCTCGACGTCGAAGATGACGAACAGCAGCCCGAATGTGTAGTAGCGGACATGGATCCGCCGCCACGGGCCGCCGATCGGCTCAAAGCCCGATTCGTAGGTCTTCAAATAGGGCGGCGGCGACTCTTGCCAGTTCGGAGGGCGGGGCCTGCTTGGCCTGATGTGGACCAGCCCGGCGAGGTTTGAGGCGAGGATCATTCCCAACGGGACGAGCACGGCGACCACACCGAAGATTGCGATCACCGCGTACTGGCGGAAATAGTCCTCCAGCATCCCCCAACCTCAAATCTGAATCGGCTTGCGGCGACTATAACATCTGTACGTGAAATTCTCCACAATCGCGGTCCCTGACGCCACAATGTTGTCGTACGCCGCGGCCCTCTTTCGCCCCTCGCGAGCGCGGGGTCCTGGTGCAGGTCTTCGATCTTGAGCGGCACCTTCGCCTTGTAGAGAACTGCCGCCTTCAAATTCGTCCCCCCTCTTTTTTGACGTGCCTGATCCGCCTTTCAAGGGCGACGACTATATTAGTCTCGAATCTGCAGTCGGCTGCGATTCGGGGAGGAAGCGATGGGCGAAGACCGGACGGCAATTCTGGGGATCGCGGGGATCGCAATCTCGACTGAGAACGCCGAATCGATGCGGTCCTTTTATCGGGATGTCCTCGGGTTCACCCCACACTCGGTCCGGCCGGACGGCGCCCAGTTCAAGTGGGGAGATGTCCGGCTTACGATCGGCTCCCATTCGCTGGTTCACCGCCGCACATCCGAGCCGTACCGGATCATGATCAACCTGCTCGTCGCAGATATCCATGCCGTCTACGACAGGCTCAGGGCGAAGGGTGTCGAATTCATCCGGACCCCGGGCCGCGAACGGTGGGGATGGCTTGCCACCTTCCAGGATCCGGACGGCAATACCCTGCAGCTACTGCAGAACGACCCTCGCCAGGCGCAATAATTGCGCCTGAATTGCGATCTGAGCCCGTCGAAGACCCAAAAGGTTGCGGCCGCCGCCTCTCATTACGATCTCGTCGCGGGCGATCTGTTGCAGGACTACGCCGGGATCTTCGCCTTTGCTGCTTCTATTCTCTGCTTCAGCAGCGTCTTGAGTTCCTTTACCCGGGTGAGCGACGGGGTCAGATTGCCTTCCGATTTCTTGTCATAGACAAGATCGTCGTCCAGATAGAGCTGCAGTATTCCACTCGCACCCGGGGTCACTTTGATTGCAACGTCCGTACCACCTGCGGAGAACAGTTCGCTGAGCAACCAGCCAGCCACATGGTGAT
>JACQUF010000297.1 GCA_016210435.1 Chloroflexota bacterium | reverse complement strand
GGGCTGGGGCTTGCGATCGTTAAGTCGCTCGTGGAGCAGCACGGCGGGCAGATTACCGTGGAGAGCGCTCCCGGCGTGGGATCAACGTTCACATTCTGGTTGAAGGCTGCGCCGCCGGAAGTGACATAGGGGCCGGCCGGAGATTACCCGCCGGGCAGCTTCGGTATTTCTCCGCAGGCGGTATAAGTCCGGATATCCGAGAACGAAAGGTGGACGTTAATCACCTTGTCGCCCGTGGTGAGCTGCGAAAGTGGCATGTCGAGGGTCGTCTCTGAGTTACCGCTGACGACGTTGTCGAGCGCGGCAGCGATCGGGCCGACCGCCCGGCACGTCCCTGTGTGAACGTGCATCGGCTGCGCCCCCGCCATCGGCGGCGAGACCTCGACCTGGATCCGGGTCTTGCCTGCAGTCTCGGTAAGGGTGGCCCGTCCCGTCTGGTGAGTCCCGGTCGGCTCGGAGAGATAGATTTCGATGACCCGGCTCTCGCCCTGGGTGCGGATCGAGGGCGTAGGCGTAGCCGATTTTGCCTGGGTTTTCGCCTGCGCGGCCGAAGTCGCGGTCGGCGACGCCTGACCGCCGCCACAGGCGATGAAGGCAAACAGCGAGGCGCCGACTGCCAGAAGCGCCCCGTAAGCGAGCCGCACAGATCCCCTCCGAAATTTCGGTCAGATTACACCCGGAACCGAAAACTAGCGGCTTTTCGCCTCCTCGAATGCTTCCGCAAATCCTTTCACCGAACCTTCGAGCGTCCGATCATCGACACAGTAGGACAACCGGAAATACCCGGGCGAACCGAATCCCGTTCCCGGCACGACGAGCACGAGTTTCGATTGGAGCAGTGCTACGAATGCCCGATCATCGGGCATCGGAGACTTCGGGAACATGTAGAACGCGCCCTGTGGTTCTACGCATTCGTACCCAATTTCACTCAGGGCGCCGTACAGGAAATCGCGCTTCTTCCTGTACGCATCTACATCGACAAGCGCGTCCTGGATTCTTGCCACCAGGCGCTGGGCCATCGCAGGCGCGTTGACAAAACCAAGGGTCCGGTTCGCGTACGTGGACGCTTCGACGAACTCGGCGCGTCCCGGGTCTGCGGGGTTCGCGGCAAGGAACCCTATGCGCTCGCCCGCGAGCCCAAGGTCCTTCGAGTGGGACGTGACGACAACGGTCCTGGCGTGGTGCGGGAGGACGAACGGAAACGGGGCGCCGGTGAACAGGAGCTTTCGATACGGCTCGTCGCTGAGGACATAGATCTCCGTGCCGAACCGGGATTCCGCCCTTCGGATCGCCTGCCCGATCTGAGCCAGCCTCTCAGCGGGATAAACCGTGCCGGTCGGATTGTTTGGAGAGTTGACGATCACCGCCCGCGTCCTGGGCGTCAGTGCACGGCCGAGCGAGTCCGTGTCCGGCAGGAAGTCCGGGTCCGACGAAGCGATCTTCGTGACGCCGCCGTGGTTGTCGATGTAGAAGAAGTACTCCGGGAAGTAGGGGGCGATCACGACCACTTCGTCGCCGGGGTCCAGGATCGCTTTCAGGGCGACGTTCATCCCGCCTCCCGCGCCGCAGGTCATGATCACGTCCGCCGCTGTAAAGGCGGCGCCAGTTTCCTTCGCCAGCGCAGCCGCGACTGCGGCGCGTGTCTCGGGGAACCCGCCGTTCGGCATGTAGCGGTGGGTACCAGGCGTTTCATCTTGCGCGAGCCGCAGGAGTTCGGTTCGGAACTCTGGAGGTGGCTCGAGGATGGGATTGCCAAGTGAAAGATCGAAGACCTTGTCCACGCCGTGCTTCTTCTTCAGCGCGATGCCTTCTTCGAACATGCGGCGGATCCATGAGCCCTGGGTGATCTGCTCGCGGATCTTCTTTGAAATCGCCATCGACGATCGCCCCTTCTACCTTCGTTTCTTCCTCATGAACCGGCCGAGCAGCCCCGGCACGCCGGAGTTCGGTTTTGTGACGACGAAGGTCCCCGCGAGCTTGTCGTGCCACCCCTGCCGATTCTGGTCGTAGATGATCCACAGCAGACCGATCCCCAGGGCCGCGGTCGCGATCGCACGCCCGGCGATCTCGCGCGGGATCGCGAGGGCGACGCTCGGCACGCGGCCGTCCCGGTCAACCACAACGATTCCAGCAGCGTATTTTCCGGGGGTCTGGCCGAAGATCCCGGTGAAGAGCACAAAGTACCCGAAGAATATGAATACGTCCTGCACCGGCGAATCGGGAGAGCCGACCGCGCCACCCGTCAGGCGATTCAGAATCATGAAGAGCAGAACAATGATGCTCAGGTCGACGACGAAGCCATACCCACGCAGTAGCGGGTTAGCGAAATCCAGGGCGTATGTCCGCCCAGTCGAGCGAGGCCGCGGCGCCTCCTGGGGATGCCTTCCGGCCTCCGTTGCCCGAGATGCTCTGCTTCTTCGACGACGCCGGGACATTTCGTGAGTTGCTGCCTGAAACGACTATGCATTGCGGACGCGCGATGTGCCAAGCTTAACTGCCGTTAAGGAGGGCGGGGCATGCGGCTGGAAAACAAGGTTGCGCTGATCACCGGAGGCGGGTCTGGCATCGGCGCGGCATGCGCCCGGCTCTTCACGGCGGAAGGGGCGCGCGTGGCGGTTGCAGACCTGTCCCGGCAAGGCGCGGACCTCGTAGCACGACAGATCGAAGACGCGGGTGGCCGGGCGACCACCCTTTCCGGCGACGTATCGCGCCGCGCCGACGCCGAACGGCTCGTCAGCGAGACCGTCAAGTCGCTCGGAGGGCTCGACATCCTGGTCAACAGCGCGGGGATCACCGCGAGGAACGTCAGGCAGGGCGCCGACTTCGAGGAGATCTGGGACACGGTCATCAATGTCAACCTGAAGGGCACTTTTCTGATGTGCTGGTACGCGGTACCTGAGATGAAAAAACGCGGCGGCGGCTCGATCGTGAACCTCTCATCGATCATCGGCCTGGTCGGCCATCCGCTTAGCGACGGCTTCAATCCGTATCCCGCATCCAAGGGCGGCGTTCTCCAGCTCACGCGTGACCTGGGCATCAACCAGGCGAAGTTCGGCATCAGGACGAATTGCCTTTGCCCGGGGTTCACCCGCACCGCGCTGACGCAGGCTCTCACTGAGAATCCGGAGATGCTGGCCCGGCTGGAGTCGCTCCACCCGATCGGGCGGCTGGGGGAGCCCGAAGAGATCGCCCGCGCGGCATTGTTTCTGGCATCGGACGAAGCTTCTTACGTCACCGGAGCGTTCCTGGCCGTCGACGGCGGCTATACCGCAAGGTAAAGCGGACATGGCGGGCGCGATACGACCGGATGGCCGGGCCGAATTCCTGATCGACCAGGCGCTGACTTCGTTCGCGGCCGCATCGTTGCTCCTGGGAGCGGGCGCGTTCCTCCAGCAGGAGGGAGGATGGTCGGTCACGTTCGAAGGCGTGATCCCCGAGCCGCATTTTCCCGGCTGGGTCTACACGCTTTGGAGCCTCGGCCTGCTCTTCTTCTCGGCTTACCTGGGGTTCGCCACCTTCATCAAGTTGCTCCAACGTCCGCTGAGGCGTTTCCGTCTCCTGTTCCGGCTATGGATGCCCGCCCTCGGTTGGTGCGGCCTGCTGGCCGGCTGGCTCAGCACGCTCTCTCAACTGGAGCAGGGAACGCTGCCTTATGACGCCTTCCTCTGGGTCGGGCTAGGATGGGTGCTCCTGCTGGGCGTCCGGCTCCTGATCAGCGCGCTGCGTGCGGACTGATCGCTGGGGTGCCTGTTTGCGACCCCGCCCTCCGAGGGCGGGGTCTGGGGGCGGGGGAGGTTCCGCCGCTGGAAGAAGCGGCCTGTTCATGTGAGGACGATGGGTTAGGAGGATCCGCCTCCTCCACCCTCGACCTCCCTCCTTCCAGAGGAGGGAGTCCTCGCCCTATTCCTCCGGGGTAACGAGTGATAGCAAAGGCCGACCTTCAGCGAGCCGTTGGAAATTCGAGAAAGCGAACCGAACCGCCCGCTCATTGCCCTCGGCCGTCCCGCCCGCCCAGTGCGGAGTCACAACTGCGTTCGGCATCTTCAGCAACGGATTGTTCGGGTCCGTAGGCTCCTTCTCGAGAACGTCGAGCCCCGCTCCGGCAATCTTTCCGGCCTTGAGGGCACGTATCAGCGCTGCCTCATCTACCACCGGGCCCCGGCAGGCGTTTATCAGGATCGCGGTCGGCTTCATGAGCCCGAACTCGCGGTCGCTGATCATCCCGCGCGTCGATTTGTTGAGCGGCACGTGCAGCGTCACTATATCCGAGTGCTTGAGAAGATCATCCTTGCCGGTCCGCGTGGCGCCAAGCTCGCGGTCACGGCCAGGGACCATCTCGATAATGTCCGCGTAGAGGATCTCGACGTCCCAGCCCTGGAGGCGCCTGGCCACCTGCCTCCCGATATTCCCGAAGCCGATGATCCCGATGGTCTTCCCGTTGATCTCTCGTCGAAGCGCCAGCCGATCAAGGCCTTCTCGCCACTTCCCCTGCCTGGTCGTGTCCCAGGAGTCCATCAGCTTCCGGTACACGGCAAGCATCAGGCTGATCGTGTGCTCGGAGACCGAAATAGCGTTCGATCCACCATTGTTGGCGACCTGGATGCCCAGCTTGTTCAGGGCCGGGATATCGAAGGCATCGAACCCGGCCGACATCAACTGCACGAGCTTCAGCTTTCTGGCGTGGCGGGCCACCTGAAGGGGAAGGCCTCCACCCGCCCACGGGATGATGCCGTCGATATCTGCGAGCTGTTCGATGAGCTCGCCTTCCGACACCGAGTTGTCGACGAGCCTGACTTCTACGCCGGACGGTGCAAGGCTCTGCATGACCTTGAAGCGGTTGGTCATCTCATTCGATTTGGCGTTGGCAAGAAAGGCCACGGCGATTGGCATCATGTGCTCCTGTTCTTGAATGCGTGATCGGGCTCTGTGTCCCAGACGCGGGTCGTGGAATGCGCCCCGTCAGGGGCGGATTCTAGCAAGCCGGATCATCCTTTCGTTGGTCAACAGGTCCCTTCGACAGGCTCAGGGCAAGCTCTTCGCTTCGCTCAGGACGACGTCGCGTCACAACGCTCGCCGACCGTGTC
>JACQUF010000301.1 GCA_016210435.1 Chloroflexota bacterium | reverse complement strand
GCGCGATCTCCGCGCGCTCCCATCTTCCTAGCGTCTCTACAAGCAAGCCCGATCCTATCTCGAACAGCTTCGGGGTAAGTGTGGCAGTCGTATCCGCGGGCCCGATGTCGATGGGGTCGCTCTGGGCCAGGATCGGTCCTGTGTCCATCCCTTCATCGAGCAGCATCACGGTGACACCTGCGTGCTGATCGCCTTCGAGGATAGCCGTCGCAACCGGGCTGGGCCCACGGTGCCGCGGGAGCAACGAAGGGTGGATATTCAGCACGCCGAGGCGCGCGACTTTCAATATCGCCGGCGGTAGCAGTCGCCCGTATGCGGCAACTACGAAGGCATCAGCATCGAATTGACGAAGCCTGGACTGGACCGAAGGTGCGCGCAGCGTTTCCGGTGTTTCGACTGGTATCCCCAATTCCCGGCCGCGTCGCTTGACCGCGGTAGGCTCCGGGATCTTCGACCTTCCCGCGATGCTGTCAGACCGCGTGTAAACAGCTGCGATTTCGTATCCGCTTGCTATCAGTGCGTCTAGGACATTGCAAGCTTCGGCTGGTGACCCGAAAAACACCACGCGAGTCACTGTGATATCCCCCGGGTCACGATCGCGGGGAAAAGGTAACTCCGAACGCTCTGGTGCATTGACGTTGGCAAAGCTGGTTCAGATATGAAAGTGACCTATTTCACAAAGTCACACCTTAAGATCACACCCAGGGATCGCGGTTAAGCTATTGCATTTCCCAGCGTGGGGCATGGTATGGTTTCCCGCGGCTGAGGGGAGGAGCGTATCGGGTTACCGATAAGTTACTCGCCTGCGACAGCTAAAAAGGTGGATAGCCCAGGGTAAAGAAACCAAGGTTTCCACCGTTCTTGAAAACAAATGGGGCGGTCTTGCAGACCCCCCGACCAGTCCGATTCTCGGCCCAGAAATTACAACACGCTGTTCGAGGTTGACCTCGGGCGTAGCCCGGGTTTTGCCAAATCTGGAGCGTCTCCCCTGAACAGAAACGAAGCCCAAACCCTTTGGTCCGCGGCCCTCGGTTACCTTCAGGTAGAAATTCCGCGACCGAACTTCGAAACCTGGCTCAAGGATACTGTCGCCCTCAATTACGAGGGCGACCAGTTAACCGTGGGCACGACGAGCGCGTTCGCCGCGGCGATGCTTGAGCGACGGTTGTCGTCGACAATTGGCCGCGCCGTCGATCGGGTCGCAAAACGGCCCACCCGTGTTTCCTTCGAAGTCGTGGCGGCCGAACACCCGACAAACGGGGCCGTCCAGCGGGCCGTACCGTCGCCCAATGGTTCGCCGCCGTCCGCTATCCACGCAGATGCGGGGGGCCAGGAGGCCACGACGATGCGTCTGAACCCGCGCTTCAACTTCGACTCGTTCGTCGTCGGACCATCGAACGAGCTGGCGCATGCCGCCGCAACCGCGGTTACCGAAAGCCCGGGCCGGATCTACAACCCTTTGTACATCTATTCGAAGGTCGGCCTGGGCAAGACGCACCTCTTGCATGCAATGGCGCACCGCCTGCTGGCAAAGGGCCTGTCGGCCATTTATGTGTCAAGCGAGCGATACACGAACGAGTACATCAAGGGAATCCGTGAGGGAACGGCCGACAGATTCCGCGATCGCTACCGGGGCGCCGACATCCTCCTGATTGACGACATCCAGTTCATCGCGGGCAAAGAGCAGACCCAGGAAGGGTTCTTCCACACCTTCAACGAGCTTCATTTGCTTGGCAAGCAGGTAGTGGCGACGGGCGATGAGCCCGCGCACAAGACGCTACTCGAGGAACGCATAAAGTCCCGGCTCGGCGGAGGGCTCGTCGTGGATATCCAGCCTCCCAATTACGAGATGCGGATGGCTATCCTCCGTGCCAAGGCCGACGCCCTTGGAGTGACACTTTCGCACGCGGTGCTGGACCTTCTCGCCCGGCGAGCGTTGATGAACATCCGAGAGCTGGAGGGTTGCCTGAACCGGATCGTTGCGTATGCGCAGCTAACCCGGTCTCCGATAACGGCAGAACTGGCGACATGTGCCGTCGCGGACCTGTTTACGACCACTACCCGGCAGCCGGTGAAACCGGACGTGGTCCTTGCAGCGGTCGCTGAGCATTTCGGAATCGAGGCAGGGGCGATTACCGGCCGCAGGCGCGACAAGCAAACCGCGCTGGCAAGGCGAGTCGCGATGTACCTGCTTCGCGAAGAGAGTCAGCTCTCGTCGACGCGGGTCGGCCTGACCGTTGGAGGCAAGGACCATTCGACGGTCCTGTATGCCCAGAAGCATATGGAACAACAGCTCGAGAACGATCCGGGGATGCGCCAGGAGCTGACGCTGATCCGGCAATCGATCGGCGCCCGGCGCGGAGCATAGAACCCTCCGGCTTATGTTCGGGGACGCTGGATGTGGAAAAGTGAGGCTCTGGCTGTGGATAACGGTCCCCGACTGTGAGTAAATAGGCGGCCACTGGACAACCTCCTCCCGGTGTCCCCCCGGCCCTGCACAATCTTCCGCTCCGTTCGGAAGCCCGCGCTGGTTTGTCAACCGCCCCATCAACAGTCTCCTGTGCTACGCTCCATAGCTGTAGCGGTCACATCTCCACGTTCCCAACGGTTCTATTACCTGCTGATGTTCTCTTCCTATGCTGTGATCCGCGTAAACCCTTGAATCCACATTGATCGATACAGCAACAATTCGCGTTCGTGGGGGAGATGGTGGCAACGGGATAGTCGGCTTTCACCACGAAAAGTTTCTCCCAAAGGGCGGGCCATCCGGTGGCGATGGTGGTCGTGGAGGCAACGTAGGCCTTGAGGCAGATCGTTCCCTGAACACTCTGCTCGCGTTCAGATACAAAAAGTCGTTCACGGCCGAGGCAGGCGGAAGGGGTAGCTCTAACAAGAAGCACGGCCGTGACGCACCCGATGTAGTCCTCAAGGTGCCCATCGGCACCCTCGTGCATAAGGTGTCCGAGCAATCCGGGACCGAACAACTCGTGGGGGACCTCAAGGGGCACTGGCAGCAGATCATTGTGGCGCGGGGCGGACGTGGTGGCCTCGGTAACGCGCATTTCGTCTCGCCAGTCAACCAAGAGCCGCTCCTGGCGGAAGCCGGAGACGGGGGAGAACAGAGCCTCCTGAGGCTCGAATTGAAGCTGCTTGCTGACGTCGGAATCGTTGGCATGCCGAATGCTGGAAAATCGAGTCTTCTCGCGGCCATCAGCGCTGCGCGGCCGAAGGTTGCGGCATACCCATTCACGACCCTCGAACCAGTGCTGGGCGTAGTCGAATGGAACCGCAAGGGACTGGTTGCCGTTGACATTCCTGGACTGATCGAGGGGGCCCATGCCGGTGCCGGCCTCGGGCACGACTTTCTCCGGCACATCGAACGCACCCGCGCGATCGTTCATCTTGTGGACGGTTCAGAGTCGGACCCGGCCACGCTGGTCGAAGCAATCAACCGTGAACTCGAATTGTTCAACCCTGCCTTGCTGCAGCGGCCCCAGATCCTTGTGGTCAACAAGGTTGACCTTCCAGAAGTGGCTGAGCGGAAGGAATCGATCACGCGTCAGCTCGCGAAATTTGCCGGCCAGGGATCACGACCGAGTGACCGATCCGAATATCGAGTCGAGGCAAGGCTGCTTTTCGTGTCCGCCGCGACGCATGAAGGGATCGAGGCGCTGATCCCTGCGATGTTCGACTTGGTGGACCGGGCGGTCGCAACCGAGGCGTGGCCGGTCATGCCAGAAGGCCCTGAGGAGGTCCCGGTCCTGCGGCCTCGACCGAGGATGGAAGGCGGTGGGGCGGAGGCTGACGGAGGGGCTTTTAGAGTTACGCACCGGCGGGCCATCAGGCTCGCGATGGGCAGCGATCTTTCCCTGTGGCGGACGCGCCTCCAGCTGCGCAAACAGCTGGACAGAATGGGGGTGACGAAGGAGCTCCAGCGGCTGGGGGTCAAAGCTGGCGACATCGTCCGCATGGGAGAAAAAGAGGTCATCTGGGAATGACCGCCAGCGCCCTGCCGAGCGACTAGGCATTTTCGGCGGCACGTTCGACCCGAGTCAGGTCGGACACCTGGCGAGCGCGCGGGCAGCGCGCGGATCGCTCCAGTTGGACCTGATCCTCTTCGTACCCGCCGCGAGGCCCAGGTTACGGTCGGAGGAACCGGCAGCCGCTGCGGAGCATCGATCGGCGATGGTGGAACTTGCCGTCCATGGCCTGGACTGGGCCGAGGTTTCCATGGTGGACATGGACCGACCCGGCCCTGCCTACAGCATCGACACGGTAGCCGATATTCGCCGCCAGTACGGATCCTCCGCGGAACTCTACCTGATAATCGGCGCCGACGCCCTCAAATCACTGTCGCGATGGAAGGATCCGGAAAAACTGATCAAGGACGTAAAAATCGTCTGCGTCGGGAGGCCAGGCGCGAGGGTGCTGGAATCATTGCCGCCAGATCATCCTGGTCGAGGTGCGATATTCGTTGAAGGCCCGATGATCGACGTGAGCGGCACGGACCTCAGGGTACGGCTGGCGAAAGGGCAACCTGTCGGCGAAGAGTTGCCCCTGGCGGTGGCAGACTACATCCGAAAGCATCACCTCTACCGGCGGCAATCCGATGTTGGGAGGACTCGAAGGAATGGCTGATGCCCGGGGACTGGCTAACCAGCGGGCAAGGGCGGAAAAGATCCTGGACCTCGCGAAAAAGCGAGGCGCACTGCTCTTTGGGGATTTCACGCTTTCGTCCGGGCAGAAGAGCAACTATTACTTCGACGGCCGATTGCTATCACTGGACCCCGACGGGCTGCAGGAAATCGCTGAGGCCTTGCTGCCGAAAGTTTCGGGAAGCGGCGCAAAGGCTGTAGGAGGGCCGACCCTGGCCGCGGATCCGATCGTCGGCGGGATAGTGCTGCTCAGCCGGCAGCGGGGGCAATCCTTACGGGGATTCATCGTCCGAGGGCAAACCAAGCAGCACGGTACCGGGAAGATGATTGAAGGCCCGCTCGAAGCGGGTCTCCCGGTCGCGGTCGTCGACGATACCGTTTCAACGGGTGGCAATCTGCTCAAGGCAATCGAGGCGGCGGAGGCGCACGGCTGCGAGGTCGTCAAGGTGCTGGCCGTGCTCGACCGCCACCAGGGCGGTAGCGATGAGCTAAAACGGCGGGGCTATGACTTCGAGGCCCTTCTGGAGGTGAAGCCCGACGGTCAGATCCGGCCTGTTTTCTGACCCTTCGCCCCATCGGGGAGAAGCGCCGTCCTGAGCCCGTCGAAGGGGTGGTCGCAGACCGGATGAGGGAGGCCGGAGCCTTTAAACGTCGAGGTTGCGGACCTCGAGCGAATGCGTGCGGATGAAGTCGCGCCGCGGCTCGACCTCGTCGCCCATCAGGGTGCGGAAGATCTCATCGGCCCGCAGCGCGTCGTCAACCGTCACACGGAGCAGCACTCGCCGCTGCGGGTCCATCGTGGTGTTCCAGAGCTGCTCGGGGTTCATCTCGCCCAGCCCCTTGTACCTCTGAATGGTGACGCCCGATCGATCAGCATGCTTTTCAAGCGCTGTGTCGAGCTCGCTCCATTTCACGCTTTCGGCGACGACCTTGCTCTCCTTGGTGATCTTCACGTCGCCTGCCCGCACGAGTTTTTCGACTCGCGGGAACAACCGCCGGGCCCTCGAAAGAGCAGGATGCTCGGATACTTGCCTGGTCAGTTTGTAGCCATCGATGTCGTGGGTCTTTTCTTCCGGGGCGTGCTCTTCCTTGCCGTTCTGCTCGGATTCAAAGAGGCTCGTCTGCACAGGCGGCCGGAAATCCAGGTTCCGCAGGGCGGGATCGGTGATCAGCTTCGCCACGACAGCAGGCGGAACGCCGAGCGCATCGAGCGTATTGAGGGCGTCGGCGTACTCACGCAACGGGGAGAGGATGCTCCCCAGGGCGTGGCCCTTGAAGGAAAAGTCCCCATTCCTAGCCGAGGTCACTTCGATATCGCCATAGACCTTTTGCGCCAGCCACCGGTCGAGCTCTTCTTCGGCGTACAGCCAGACCTCGGACCGGCCTTTGGACGCGCGGTAGAGAGGTGGCTGGCCGATGAAAAGGTGGCCGTCGCCGATCAGGCGCGGCATATTGCGGAAGAAGAACGTGAGCAACAGAGTGCGGATGTGCGAACCATCTACGTCCGCGTCGGTCATGATGATCACGCGGTGGTAGCGGAGCCGTTCGGGGTTGTAGTCCTCGCCAAGACCTGCGCCAAGCGCGGTGATGAGCGCGGCGATCTCCTCGTGCTCAAGCATCCTGTCAGGCCGCGCCTTTTCGACGTTCAGGATCTTGCCGCGGAGCGGAAGGATGGCCTGGAACTGCCGGTCGCGGCCTTGTTTGGCTGAGCCGCCGGCAGACTCACCCTCGACGATGAAGAGCTCGCTGTTGGCAGGGTCCTTCTCGCTGCAGTCGGCAAGCTTGCCCGGCAGCGAACCACCCTCCATGGCGCTCTTCCTGATGACGAGGTCACGTGCCTTCTTCGCGGCTTCGCGGGCCCGCGCCGCGGTCAACGCCTTGTCCAGGATCTTCCTGGCATCGACCGGGTGGTCCTCCAGGAACTCGGCGAGATTTCGACCTACCACGGTCTCGACGGCGCCCTTCACCTCCGGGTTCCCCAGCCGCCCCTTCGTCTGGCCCTCGAACTGAGGGTTCTGGAGCTTGACGCTCACAACTCCGAGAAGACCCTCGCGGACATCGTCTCCGGACAGGCTCTCCTTCGGGTCCTTCAGGAAATTCATCTTGCGGCCATAGTCGTTGAGGACGCGCGTGAGAGCGGCGCGGAAGCCAGTCACGTGGGTCCCACCGTCGCCGGTGTTGATGCAATTGGCGAAGGAAAGGCAGTTTTCCTGGAAGGACTCGTTGTACTGAAGCGCGACCTCGACCATGATCCCGTCGTCGGTCTCGTTCGCGTAAAAGACCTCATCGTGGATCGCGTTTCGCCGGCGGTTAAGGGCGCGAACAAAGCTCTGCACGCCGCCATCGAAGTAATAGGTGACCTCGTTGAACGGCCACAGGTCTTCGTGCCAGTCGCTCCGGAAATGGATCGTCAGCGCCTGGTTGAGGTAACACATCTCGCGGAACCGGCTCGACAGGGATTCGAAGTCGTAGGCGATCTCCGTGAAGATCTGCGGGTCCGGCTTGAAGGAAATCGTGGTGCCGGCCCCTTCAGAGTCATCTGGAGTCCGAGCACGCGAAGTGAGTGGCCCCTTCGGTATACCGCGTACGAATTCCATGCAGAAGACCTGGCCGTTGCGGCGGACCTCGGCGGTCATCCATTCGGACAGTGCATTGACCACGGAAGCGCCGACGCCGTGAAGGCCACCCGAGACCGAGTAGGACTTGCCGCCGAACTTGCCCCCTGCGTGCAGGATGGTGAGCACCGTCTCTAGAGCGGATTTGCCGGTGGTCTGGTGGGTATCTACCGGAATGCCGCGTCCGTTGTCGATCACCGTGACCGAGGCATCCTTGTGAATGATCACATCGATCTGATCGCAGAAGCCTGCCAGGGCCTCGTCCACCGAGTTGTCGACGATTTCCTGGATCAGGTGCTGAAGGCCCTTGAGCCCGGTCCCGCCGATGTACATGCCCGGGCGCAGCCGGACCGCACGCAGCCCTTCGAGGACCTCGATATCCTTGGCCGAGTAATCCCCGCTGGCCTTGCTCCTGACTCCTGGTTGCGTCATGAAGTCTCCTTCAGGTCGGTTGGAATAGCACCTCGTACAGAACGGACACGCATACCCTCATGACGCGGCCTGTCCTCCACGTCGAGATGCGAGTCGAATACTGGAGGGAAGGGCGCCTACCGGTCCAGGTGGCGCCAGTAGTTCTCGATCAATGATGAATCGATGGTCCAGATCGTTTCAGACTGCGCCTCGCGCGCACGCGCGCTTGTTCCTCTAACGCGCCAACTCATGATATCAGATGTGATTCGGATTCCGTAACGACTTTCGTAGCAGGTTTCTGCGGATTTGTGACCTGGACCCTATCGAGCGGTTACGCGGCTATAATTCCCCCGCTCGCACGGGAAAGTATCAGGGGGCAGCCCGTATTCGTACAGGTAGGACACCCCTAATCGCGCAGGACATTGTGCCCGATCAACGCGGCAAGACGCCCAGACCAAAGGGCCCAGGAGTGGAAGTCACCGAATGGCGATCGAAAAATCGAAACTGATGCTCATGCTCCGGCGGATGTGGCTGATCCGCAATTTCGAAGAGACGGTCATCAAGGCGTATACGTCAGGTGAATTTGGGGGCGCGGCCCACCCGTACATCGGCGAGGAGGCGGTCGCGGTCGGCGCGTGCGTGGCGCTCCGCGATGACGACTACATCGCCGGCAACCACCGCTCACACGGCCACCCGATCGCTAAGGGCGGGGACGTCAAGAAGGCAATGGCGGAAATCTTCGGCCGGCGCGATGGGTACTGCAAGGGCAAGGGTGGCTCGATGCACCTGGCCGACTTTTCGGTCGGGATCCTGGGCGAGTCAGGCATCGTTGCTTCGTCGGTCCCCGTGGCGACGGGTGCAGCTCTGGCCGCCAAGCTCCAGAAGAAGGACTTCGTATCGCTTGTGTTTTTCGGGGATGGCGCGTCCAACCAGGGTGCCTGCCACGAGGCGATGAACCTGGCCTCGATCTGGAAGCTCCCGGCGATCTTCGTCTGTGAGAACAACCAGTACGCGGTGACGACACCCTATAAGAGCACCGTGTCATCAGAGCACATCGCGGACCGGGCCCAGGCCTACAACATGCCCGGTGTGCTCGTGGATGGGCAGGACTGCATCGCGATGTTCGAGGCGGCCACCGAGGCAGTGAAGCGGGCCCGGTCAGGGGCCGGTCCCACCCTGATCGAGGCGCTGACGTACCGGTTCGAAGAGCACTCGCTCGGCCTGGGCCGCATCCGGCGGAGCGAATACCGCACGATCGACGAAGTCGCGGAGTGGCGGAAGCGCGACCCGATCAAGATCCACGAAGGCCGCCTGCTGGAAATGAAGGTCGCCTCGCAGTCCGAGATCGATGCCGTTAGGGAGGCAACAAAGAGCGCGGTCGACGAGGCCATTGAATTCGCTCGGAAGAGCCCGTTCCCCGAGCCGTCAGAGCTCTACGAAGACATGTGGTCCGACAAATCGATGCCGATTCCGTAGGCGACGAACAAGCTGCCCGGCCGCTCCCTGAGCCAGTCGAAGGGTCGGCCGGAGGTGAGAGAAAACCTTCGGGCGTCCTTGGAGCAGAGGAAAAAACAAGTTGGCACAGATCCTGTTCATGCAAGCACTCAATCAGGCGATTGCAGAGGAAATGCGGCGAGACCAATAGGTGTTCCTCATGGGTGAGGACGTTCGGGCCTCCGTTTACGGGGCAGCGGCGAACCTCTCCAAGGAGTTCGGGCCCGACCGCGTCATCGACACACCGTTGTCTGAGAACGGGTTCTTCGGAGCCGCGATCGGCGCGTCAGCGGTCGGCATGCGACCGATCGTCGAGACTCTTACCAGCTTCATGTGGGTCGGGATGGACCAGCTGGTGAGCCAGGCCGCGAAGATGCGCTATATGTTTGGTGGCCAGGTGAACCTGCCGGTCGTTTTCCGGTGCGTCATGTATTACGGCGGCGGTTCCGCAGCGCACCACTCCGACCGCTCATACCCGATTTACATGAACATCGGCGGGCTCAAGGTCGTGGTTCCGGGCACCCCCAGGGATGCGAAGGGCCTGCTCAAGACGGCGATCCGCGATGACGACCCGGTGCTGTTCTTTGAGGACGGCACCCTCCTTGGGACGCGTGGCGAAGTGCCGGAGAACGGCGACATGCCAGGCGGCGACCACCTTGTCCCGTTCGGAAAGGCTGCTATTCACCGCCAGGGGACGGACTGCACCGTTGTCGCCGTGGCGGGCGCCGTACCGCTCGCGCTTGCGGCGGCGACCGAGCTCGAGACAGAGGGTGTTTCGGTCGAGGTCGTCGACCCGCGAACGCTGGTCCCGCTGGACAAGCAGGCCATCCTGGAATCGGTAGCCAAGACGGGACGCCTGGTCGTCGCCGACCCCGCATCGAAAGTCTGTAGCGCGGCCAGCGAGATCATGTCGATGGTCGCCGAGGAAGGCTTCTGGTCTCTTCAGGCGCCGATGGTGAAGGTGGCTTCCAAGCAGGTCCACGTGCCCTACACGCCCGCTCTCGAGAAGCTCATGTACCCGACCAAGGACGACATCAAGGCGGCGATCAAGAAGACGCTTTCGTAGAGCCGTACCGAGCGAGGGTTTGCAAAGCAGCGTCGACGTTCGGAATTGCAAGGCCCTAACGTTCGATTTCTTTGGGACGATCCTGGATCTTGGCGGCAGCCTGAAGCCGCATATCGAGCGCGTGCTCCGGCGGGCGCGTTCCCCGGCAAGCGGGAGCGCCTTCCAAGAGCAGTGGCGCGCCCGGCAGCGCCTCGAGCAGTACCAGGACTCGCTGCTCATGCTCGGGCACAGCGGGTACCTCGAAACGGCTCGCCGCGCGCTCGTCTATGTCTTCGAATTGAACCGCGTCAGGTGGTCAGCAGACGACGTGGCCGAAGTGATGGTCGGCTGGCGCGAGCTTCGGCCGTTTCCTGAGGTAGCCGACGCGCTGCGCCGCCTCCACGGGAAATACAGGCTCGTTGGACTTTCCAATGGAGAGCCGTGGTTCCTCGAGCATCTCGCGAAAAACCAGATCAACTTCGAATTCGACGCGATCTATTCAGTAAACCTTGCGGGCGTGTTCAAGCCGCATCCGGCCGTTTACCGGTCAGCCGCAGCGTTTCTGGGCATGGAACCCGGAGAATTGCTGATGGTCTCCTCGAACTCGTTTGACGTCTTGGGCGCGAGGGCATGCGGCTACCGTGGCGCTTACGTGAATCGCTATTCGTTGCCGTATGAGGACAGCCCTTACAAGCCGGACGTCACGGTGCGCGATTTCAATGAGCTCGCGGACGCCCTTCGCGCGCCCATGAGCCAGTAATTGCTTCGGTAATGCGCGAAGTCGCGGTCTGAGCCGGTCGAAGACCCTGACGATTGCAATTTCAATCCTTTCGGTGCCGGCCAGTTGCTTCGACAAGCTCAGGAAACGGCCGGCATGACAATTCTGAGGTCGACTCAGGACGACCTGGAGGCTTTGCCCACTTCCCGGTACCGGAAGCAGCTGACGACGTGGTCGTT
>JACQUF010000300.1 GCA_016210435.1 Chloroflexota bacterium | reverse complement strand
TCTATCCTTCGCCCGCCCAGGGTCTTCAGGGACACGAGGAGCTCGAGCGGGTCCCGGACGTCGACTCCCATGGCCGCCAGACCCCGGAGCACGTTATCTCTGAATTCGGCTCCCCGCTCCAGCAACGTGGCGGCAAGCTCCTCCGACTCACGCACGCTGAATAGCGGCAGGGCCTTTCTCATCTCGCGCTCGAGCTGGCTGGCCATGACCTGGACCTGGACGATCTCCTCGGGTGATGGTATGCGCCTGTGCTCCGTCACCGGAGTTACGTAGAGCGCGTGCCCCGTGGGACGATGCATCTGAGCCGCCATGTCGAACGTCAGATAACTGGCAAGGATGGCCACGTTCCGGTCGTCGTCGAGAGTGTACATCGTGTTCCCGACGACCATGGACCCGTTGGTAATTCCTCCGTGGATGGCGTCGATCATGAATAGCGTCGCCTGGCGCAGCCGGGGATCGGTCACGAGGTTGCCGAAGCAGTGTGAGACGTCGACCCCGAGGAGGTCCTCCGCAATGTATTTCTCGACCATGGCCCAGCCCGCCACGCTGACCCGGTCGTTGAACATGGATCCGGGGCCATCGTCGAGGTTAGAGGAGAGGACCGCTCCGCGGTCGCGCAGCTCGGCCATGATGGCCAGCGCCTTCAGTGTCTCGATCGATCGGGTCGTCTGGTCCTTCCACGAAGGGTACTCGAACAGGAAGAACTGGGACAGATTACCCACGTAAGTGATGCCCGCTTCCATCGCGTACGTGACGTTCTGGACGGAAGCCGGGGAGCCGAGCATGTGATCGCCCATGTGGGGCTGGATGGGCACTACCCGGCCGATCTGCAGCCATTCCGAGCGGTCGCTCAGCTTTAGACCGGTCTCACGCGGCACGCAGTCTCGCTGCTCGGGAGGCAGGCCCATGGCGCGGTCAAGACAGATGCCGAAGCGATCGATCCGCGCGCCGCGGGCGGTGGCCTCATGATAGATGAGCTTCAGCCCCTCGGCCGAGTCCGGCCAGTTGCTCAGACCGTATTGGGCGTGAAACATCATGCGGCCCTGCTCGCGCATCCGCCGCTTGTACTCGCTTTCGGAACTCACGCCGTGGGCCTCTACGAAAAGCGTCCGCCCCACGGTGATCTTGCGACCCAGGGAGCGCCCCTCGGCCACGACGTCTGCCCCTTTGGGCAGCCCGTGAGGAACGAGTTGGTCCCGAGTGTACGGATGTGCAGCCATTGGACGACCTCCCAAGATAGTAAAAGGATCGCGGATAAGCGCTCCCGCCCCCAGGAGCCCGCTGTTGGGCAAGTCGATTATATCACCGCCCTTCCGGCGGGGTCAATGAAAGCAAAGCGGTCAGCAGTCAGCGATCAGCCACGTAGGGGCGCGATTAATCGCGCCCGCTAATCCTTCTCAGAAGGATGAACCACCAACCGCCAGGATACCCGACCATCGTGCAGGATCTGGGGCATTTGTGGTCCACAACCAGGGCGCGATCAATCGCGCCCCTACGATAACCCGCCCTTGGGACGGGTTTCGTGACCGTTGCCCGCGAGTTCATTCGCCGGGCAACACGCTTCCAGCACAGGCAGAGGAGGGGGCAACAGAGAATCCGCCCGTGATCCCCGTTGGGGAAGACACGGGCGACATTGTCAATGTAGGCACCGATTTTGCGGCAGAAGAAGCAGGCAGTTGTTTCCGAGGAATAGGGGGTATACATGAAAACGAAACGGCTCTACGTCGCTACGGGCGATGCTTTCGTGTTGCTTGTGCGCGACGAAAAGGAGAACTGGACGGCAAAGGCTCATTTGGAGGGCCAGGGCATCCAGTGCTTGGCCGTGGACCCGCTGGCTCGGCACGTCGTGTATGCGGGCAGCGGCGCGTCCGGGGTCTACCGGAGCGACGACGGGGGCGAAAGCTGGCGGAGCGTCTCGGGGGGTGGGGGACCGCAACACGTGTTCTCGCTGGCCGTCAGCCCCTCCCGGCGTGTCGCCTCGGGCGGTGTTGTGCTGGCCGGTACAGAACCGAGCGCGCTGTTTGTCAGCGAATCGGGCGGCGAGGGCTGGCGTGAGCTGCCTGCCCTACGTGCTATCCCATCGGCTCCGACCTGGAGCTTCCCGCCGCGGCCCTGGACATCCCACGTGCGCACGATCGCCCTGAGCCCGTTCGATCCGGGCCTGATCCTGGCCGGAATCGAGCTCGGCGGCGTGATGCGGAGCGCCGATTTCGGGGTGACGTGGGCGGACCACCGCCCCGACGCTTTCCGGGACAGCCACGCTCTGGCGCTTCATCCCAGGGTGCGGGGACGGGCCTACGAGGCGGCTGGAGATGGCGGCGCTGCCACCAGCTTCGACGATGGAGACACGTGGCGGCGCGTGGCCGGGGGGTTGGCCCGGCGCTACACGTGGGCGCTGGCCGTCGACGCGGTCGATCCCGATCGCTGGTACGTCAGCGCGAGCCCCGGACCATTCCAGGCGCACGGGCAACAGGGCGCGGCGAACTCGGTCGTCTACCGGCGGTGGGGAGACTCGCCCTGGGAGGAGTTGAGCGACCGCGGATTGCCCAGTCCGAGCGGATGGCTGATTAGCGCTCTATTCGCGGACCCGGATCAGCCTGGCCACCTGTACGCCGGCCTGCGCTCGGGCGAGGTTTATTTCACGGACGACCACGGGGAGAGCTGGCGTGCGCTGCCCGTACGCGTGCCCGGCGTCGAGGCGCTATCAGGGGCTGATGGATAGTTGACGGGATCAGACAAATGACGTCCACGCCTTCGGCACGCCATCAGGCTTGGCGCTAGTCGTCCTCTCGTCCTCTTGCTTTCTGGACCTGCGTGGTTTACGTGATATAATGTCGGTTGGTACAAGGTTTCATTATATCTAGATCGTAGATCATGTAGGGGCCGGGCACGGACATTCTCACAAAGGAGTACGAATGATGGAGATTCCCAGCTTCCAGGACGTACTGGCAGCGCAGCGTAGAATCCGCACTTACCTCCCGCGCACGCCCCTGCACAGCTATCCGGCGATCAACTCGTTGATCGGCACGCGGGTCTACATCAAGCACGAGAACTATCAGCCGGTAGGCGCCTTCAAGGTGCGCGGGGGGATCAACTTGATCTCGCAGCTCAGCCCGGACGAGCGTGCACGTGGCGTAATCGCCGCCTCCACGGGCAACCATGGGCAGTCGGTCGCCTACGCGGCGCGGCTCTTTGGGGTGAGCGCGCGCATAGTCGTTCCGGAGAGGGCGAACCCCGGAAAAGTGGCCGCCATGCAGGGAATGGGGGCCGAGGTGATCTTTCATGGCTCTATGACCGACGAAGCGATCTCGCACTGCGAGGCTCTGGCGGAAGAGCACGGGTATCGCTACATTCACGGCGGCAATGAGCCCCTGCTCATCGCCGGGGTGGCCACGGAAACGCTCGAGATGCTGGAGGACGAACCGGATCTTGAGGTCATCATCGTCCCCGTGGGGGGCGGCAGCGGCGCCGCGGGCGCCTGCATCGTCGCGCGCGCGGTTAACCCGGAGGTTCGCGTGATCGCGGTCCAATCGGAAGAGTGCACGGCTGCCTACGAGTCCTGGCGTCAGCGGCAGCCGGTGAGAACCTCCAACCGCACCATTGCCGAGGGCCTGGCCCTCGGCATCAGCTTCGAGCTGCCTCGGAGAATCCTACGGCAGTGGTTGGACGATTTTGTCCTGGTGAGCGACGACGAGATCCTTCCGGCCATACGCTGGATGGCCGAGCGCGCCCATCCGCTCGCGGAGGGCGCGGGGGCCGCTTCCCTGGCCGCGGCCTACCGGCTGCGTGCCGA
>JACQUF010000038.1 GCA_016210435.1 Chloroflexota bacterium | reverse complement strand
TGCAGCCGCATCCTCACCATGCGGGACGGGCAGATCCTTGCGAGCGATAGCCGGGGCGCGTGATCAGGCGCGGGATAGCGCGCGCTCCATTTCCGCTTCCGCCTGGAGGCTCTGCAGATCCCGGCCGACGGTCGCGACTGCGAGGCGCCTCCCGTCCTTGAAGTAATCGACCCGGAAGTCGCCTTTTTCAATATCGCCCGCGATTGCAGCGCGGTCCCACCGCTGCGCATGGCCCACATACGCGACCTTTACGTCGTAATGCTGACTCCAGAAGAACGGCACCGAATCGAACCGGCGTCGTGCACCGAGGATGTTCTCCGCCGCGACCTGGCCCTGTCGCTGCGCGACGACCCAGTGCTCGACGCGGATCTTTTCCCCGGTGTGCGGGTCGGGCCACCGCGCGATATCACCTGCGGCGTAGATGCCGGGCGCGTTGGTCGCCAGGTATTCGTCTACGACCACGCCGTTGTCCACGGCCAACCCCGCGCCCTCCGCGAGCCGTACTGTGGGCCGCACACCGACACCCATGACAACGACGTCGGCGCCCAACTTCGAGTCGTCCGAAACCGTGACAGACTGGCGATCGATCGCCTTTGCCGTCCGGCCCAGGTGGAACACGACCCCGTGGCCCTCATGAAGCCGTTGGATGTGCCGCCCGACATCGGGACCCAGGATCCGGTCCATCGGGACCTGTTCGGGCGCGATCACGTGCACCTCAAGGCCCCGTTCGCGCAGTGACCACGCCACTTCCAGGCCGATAAAGCTGGCGCCAAGGACGACCGCCCGCATCTTTCCGTTGGACGCGGCGATGATCGCCCTGCTATCGGCCAGTGTCCTGAGCGTGAATACGTGCGGGAGATCGGATCCGGGGAACGTCAGCCGGACCGGGTCCGCGCCGGTCGCGAGAAGCAGCGCGTCGTATGAGATGGAATCCCCGCCTTCTAGCGCGACCTTCTTCTGCCGGACGTCGATAGATGCGGCGCGCTTGCCCAGTTGGATCTCGATCTGCTGGTCGCGGTAATAGCCGTCGCTCCAGAGGGGCATCCACTCTTCCTGCGCGTGGCCGGCCAGATAGTCCTTGGAGCAATTCGGGCGGTCGTAGGGCGCGTTCGAATCCGCGCTGATCATCGTGATCGATCCGCCAAAGCCTTCCCGGCGGAGCTTGCTTGCAGCCGCGCCACCTGCCGCGCCGCCGCCGATGATGACCACGCGTCCCGGCTGGCGGCCCTTGGGAGTGGGCCTCGCTGGTTCAGGCAGCCTGTCTTTGACGACTACCTGATCTCCGCGGCGCTCTACCTTCCATCTCGTCACGGGGTTGAGCGCGGGTGGCCGGAGCGCCTGGCCTGATTTCAGATCGAAACAGGCGTGGTGCCACGGGCATCGAACCGTGTCTCCGACGATGAGCCCCTCGTTGAGCGGCCCTCCGTAATGCGAGCACGACGCCCCGATTGCGTATATCTGATCGGCCTTCCGCACGACAATCACGGGGTCTTCGCCGACATGCCCGCGCACGGCCTCGCCATCAGGCAGGCTCGAGGCAGGAACACCGGCAGCGAAATCGGGACCTGCGGACTTGCTCTCCTGCTCGCTCATGCAGCACCTCACGATCGGCGATGTAACCAAGAACGAAAGGTCATCTCAAACGAACTGTCGTCCCTTCGACAGGCTCAGGCGCCGCCCTGAGGTTCTCGAAGGGGCAAGCCCTGAACGAACGGCCATCCCGAATCCGCCTGGAGGCGGAAGAAGGATCTGTTGAGGTCTTTCGCTCTCCAGCACGACCTATGTGCTCGGCGCCGGCCTCCTGGCCCGGTCAGCAGGTATGACGGCAACCGCTTCGATTTCGATCAGCCAGTCGGGGTCGATCAGTCGAGCGACTCCGACAAGCGTGCTTGCTGGATAAGGCCTGGTGAAGAACTCCGCCCGGACCTCGTGTATTTCCTTGATCTTCGCGAGGTCGGTCACGAACAGGGTCACCTTTGCGATATCTGACAGGTGTCCGCCCGCGGCCTCGAGCACGTTGTGGATGTTCTTCAGACATTGCCGTGTCTGAACGCTCATGTCGCCTTTGCCGACGGTCTTGCCTTCAAGGTCCTGTGAGACGTGACCGGAAATGTAGAGTGTTCGCCCTTCCGGGGCCCACGCTGCGCTCGAAAAGATTCCGAACGGCCTCACGACTCCGGGTGCGTTGAACGCATCTGCCATTACACCCTCCTCCCGTATCGCTGTCAGCGCAGGGCCAGAGATCCATCGGGTCGGCGTGACGTGTCGCCCGGACCATGCTGGTACGGGTGCCTCTTCATGCCCGCTTCGTCGATCTCGATCCCCAGGCCTGGTGCCTCGGGGATCAACAGGTGGCCATCTACCAGCTTAGCGGTCTGCTTGACGACCTCGGCGCGCGGTGTGCCCGCTTCGCGAACGTACTCCTGCAGGTCCCAGTTTGGCGTGGCCGCAGCAAGTTGAACGCACGACATCGTGACAATCGGGCCGAGGAAGTTGTGCGGGATCACCCGCTGGTGATGGGATTCCGCGATAGCGGCGATCTTCTTGACCTGCGTTATGCCGCCGGCAAGCCCGACATCCGGCCTCACGAAGTGCACGCCCGCGTTTTCCACGTATTCGCGGAACTGCCAGATACCGGAGTTGCGCTCACCCGCGGCAAGCGGAACACGTATCTTCTGCGCGACCTCGCCCATGGAAATGACACTGTCGGGCGCGATCGGGTCTTCGACGAAATACGGCAGGAACTTCTCGATCTGCTGCATGAACACGATCGCTTCGCCCGGCACCATGTTGCGGTGGATCTCGACACCGAGATCGAAGTCCCAGCCCACCGTTTCGCGGACGGCCGCGACGATCGCGGTGTTCTGCCGGATCAGTTCGGCGTAGGGAAGCTGCGACCAGTTACGAGGGAAGGGCGTGAACTTGGCGGCCGTGAAGCCGTCGGCCCGGGCGCGTTTCGCCGAGGCGACGAAGTCGTCGATCGTGCCTCCGTCGAGGAGGACCATTGCGCGCACCTTGTGTCGGACTTTGCCTCCAAGCAGGTCCCACACCGGCGCGCCGTAGCGTTTGCCTTTGATGTCCCAGAGCGCCTGGTCAATTGCACTGATAGCGCTGGTGATAGCGGCGCTCGGGAAGCTGTAGCGGCGAAATTCCTCGTTCCAGATGTGTTCGATGTTTGCGGGGTCCTTGCCGATCAGCTGCTCGCCGATCTCGTGCGCAATGTTCTCGGCCGCACCCGCGAACCCCCAGAAAGTCCCCTCGCCGACCCCCTGCGTTCCGTCATCGGTCGTGACACGCACCGTGAGCCAGCGATGGACGAGCCAGGTCTCCAGCTTTTCGATATTCACCCGAGGTCCTCCTGAATGACGCATAGATTACTGCCGCTGTATGCTTCCGCCTGCTTAGCGGCTGCAGGAGTTAGCAATGCCTCGAACGCCGTCTCGACGATCCCGCACAACCCGCCATCCTTACCCTCGCCCCGGCATTCTCGTATCACGCGACGTCATGGTCCCGATGCGCGACGGCGTCCACCTCGCCACCGATATCTACCGGCCTGCCGGCACTGAGGGGGAACCCGCTCCCGGAAAGTTCCCGGCCATCCTCGGGCGCACCTCCTACGACAAGTCGAACCCGGTCATCTGGATCAATCCGGTCGCGGGATTCTTCGTACCGCGCGGCTACGCGGTCGTCCTCCAGGACCTGCGCGGCCGAGGCAATTCCGAAGGTACCGGCCAGTATTTCCACACTGCCAACGAAAACGAGGGGCGCGACGGCTACGACACGGTCGAATGGATCGCATCGCGGCCGTGGTCCAATGGCAGGGTCGGCATGGTCGGCTCATCGCACGGCGGCATCGTTCAGAACGTCGCTTCGATGGAGCGGCCGCCGCATTTGTCCGCCCTCTGGGTCGACGTAGCCCCGACGAGCGCGTTCGACTGGGAGGCCCGCCAGGGCGGTGCGTTCGCATTGCACATGTTTGGCGCTCTCTTCCTGCATGGCTGGGACGCGCAGGAGATCCGAGACGATCCTGTCGCACAGCGCCGCATTGAAGCCGACGCCGAGCGGATGCGCGACCTCGTGTGGCAGATTCCCTACAAGCCCGGCCACACGCCGCTTTCGGTCGTGCCCCACCTGGAACAAGTGCTCTTCTACTACCAGAACGAGGGTGTCTTCAACGACTGGTGGGACATGCCCGCCATGCAGCAGAAGGGGCGGTACGACACCTTCGCCGATATTCCCGCGGTTTTCTCAGGCGGCTGGTACGACCCATTCGTCGACGACTACTCCCGCCAGTTCGCCCATCTTGCGAAAAAGAACAGGAGCCCGCAGCGTCTGATCGTCGGCCCATGGAACCACGTGACCATGCGGGGGTCCGGCGCGACGAACGTAGTCGAAGTCGATTTCGGCCCGGATGCGAAGTGGGGCGACGCCGTCTACAACGAACACCGGTTGCGATGGTTCGACCGCTGGCTGAAGGGCGTCAGGAACCGTGTCGAGGATCGGGCGCCCGTTCAGGTCTTTGTCATGGGTGGCGGGAGCGGCCGCAGGACCTCGAAGGGTGCGATCGACCATGGGGGCCGGTGGCGGGAAGAAAAGGAGTGGCCACTGAAGCGCGCCCGCTACCTCGATTACTACCTGCAGCCGGGCGGAGCGCTATCCACGGAACGTCCTCGCCGCGCCGGCCGGTCGTCCGCTCGGACTTCGCAAGCTCAGAACATGACTCAGGAAAGCGTCTCCTGGACACACGACCCCGACCGCCCCGTGCCGAGCATCGGCGCAAACGTCACAGGTTTCTACGAATGGGTCAAGATTCCCGAAAACCTCAACCGGGCCTACATCCCGCCGCGGGCGCGCATGCAGTCGATCATTCCCGATGGGCCGATGCATCAGAGGGAGCGGCCCGATCTTGTTGCCTGCCGCCCGCCCTTCCCGCTCCTCTCCGAGCGAGCGGATGTCGTCGTGTTCCAGACCGTGCCACTGGAGAAGGACATCGAGGTCACGGGCCCAATCGAAGTGCGGCTCTGGGTCTCATCCACTGCCAGGGACACCGACTTCACAGTAAAGCTGTTGGATATCTATCCGCCGAGTGCGGACTGGCCTGACGGGTTCCACCTTCCGCTCTGCGACTCCATCCTGCGGGCCCGTTTCCGCAATGGCTTCGACCACGAGGAGTTCATGGAGCCCGGGAAGGTCCACGAGATCACGATCCCGCTCCCGCCGGTCGCTAACCTGTTCGTCAAGGGCCACCGCATTCGGCTTGATATCGCCAGCAGTAACTTCCCGCGGTTTGACATCAACCCGAATACCGGCGAACCGCTCGGCCGCCACACGCACACGGTCAAGGCGGTCAACAC
>JACQUF010000289.1 GCA_016210435.1 Chloroflexota bacterium | reverse complement strand
GGTTAAGACCGATCATCGGCTTTGACCCGAACGTGGGCACAACGCGGTTGCCCCCCACCGTCATCGCCATGCCGATCATGTCGTGGGCAAGCGCTAGCTGGGCGTGATATGCCGCGGCCCCGAAATGCCGGCCATTCTTGCAGGTCACGACGCCAACCCCGGTCTTCCCAGCCTTGTCGATAGCGATCTTCATTGCCTTTGGCCCGACCGCCAGGCCGAGTCCGCGATCACAATCAACGGTCGCCGCCGAACCGGTCTCCTTGACCACCCGCCAGTTAGGCCTGGGATTGATCGATCCCTTGCCAAAGCTGTCGACATAGGACCGCATCACGTTGCTCACTCCGTGGCTCTCGATGCCACGGATGTCGGCGTACATCAGGACATCTGTGGACTGCTTCGAATCCGCCTCGGTCATCCCCATCTTCTGAAAGATTTCTTCGACGGTCGCACGCATTTCGTGCTGGGGCACGCGGACTGCGATCTTCTCCGGGACGTGAAACATCTCGAGCACGGTGTCGATCCTCCGAATTACCGGGCGGCCCCGCAGTTGTTCTGGAAAGAATTCTGGCCGCGCGTCTCAATCTGCCCGGGAGCGCTAAATTCCGTTGGGCTTGACGACCAGTTTGACCCCGCGACCCTGCCCGGAGTCATAGATCGCATCATACGTCCGCTCGAGCGGGTAGCGCGCGCTTATCACGCCGTTCAGGTTGAGCTCTGGCAACACGTGTAATGTTCGCTTGAAGCAGTTACCGCGGCCGAACGCGCCTCTCAGCCCGATTTCCCTGTAGTGGAAGTCGTACATGTCGGTGGGGAGGATGCTCTTCTGTGGACAGACTCCAATCATCAGCACATTCCCCCGAGGCCGTGTGAGTTCGATACAGCGGCCCACGAGCTCGGTCTTGCCCACCACTTCGGCGGCGATGTGCACTCCCCTGCCGTTGGTCTCTCGCATGACGACTTCCCCGAGGTCTTCGGCACGGGGGTCGTTCAGGACATCTGCGCCCATCTGACGGCCCAGCTCGCGCCGTGATGCGACTGGCTCGGACAGGATGACCGTCTTCGCGCCGCGTCGCTTCAGGAATGCCACCGTGAACTGGCCCATGATGCCGCCGCCGATCACGAGCACGACCGCGTCCTTCGGCATCGGCCACATCTCGGAGCCTGACAGGCAGCAGGATGCGGGCTCGGTCAGGGCCGCGGTCTCGAGGTCTAGACCCTCGGGAAGACGGTGCGCGGACTGCGCAGGGACGACCGAGAACTCGGCCAGGGCGCCGCTGCTTCTCTGGGAGTTCTCGCAGCGGCTGATCGTCCACTCCCGGCAGTTCGCACATTTGCCACAGTGGCTCGTGATGTCGCACACGACCTGTTCGCCCACGCGTCGCCTGCCCACGCCCTTGCCCGTGGCGGCGATCGTCCCGCTGAACTCGTGGCCCAGAACCGACGGCGCGGTTGCCGGGAACAGTCCCTGGGTGATGTGGACGTCGGTACCGCACACGCCGACTGTGTCGACTTTGATCACAACCTGGCCGGGGCCCGGCGACGGATCGGGTTTCTCTTCGATCACGAATTTGCCGGCGCCGTGCCACATCGCCACTTTCATTCGATTCTCCTGGTGTCTTATCCCCTCGCCCCCTGGGAGAGGGGAGGGGTGAGGCCCGACGGAGTATAGCGGGCGTGGACACCCTGACGACTCCGTCGTACATTTCCGGATCGACCATTGAAATTTCCGGGCAGCTTTTTCATTTCCGGCGCCTGCGAATCGACCCAGCGCCGTCAAGGAGTTAAAGCGTGGCTCTAAAGGGGCGAATCGCGATCGGAGAAGGTCCAAAGTCGAAGTTCTGGATCGAAGAGCTTCCCGTACCAGAAGTGCAACCGGGTTCGATTCTGATCAAGAACACCGGTGCCGCCGTGTGCGGTTCCGACCTCCACGGCTGGCGCGGCGACCAGGATGGCCCGATCGTCAGAAGAAAGCGCGTCCCAGGCCATGAGTTCACCGGTCGCGTCCATTCCCTGGGCAAGGGAGTGACTACGGATTCGTTGCGCCGTCCACTGAAGGAAGGCGACAAAGTGGTCTTCCCGTTCTTCTTCCCGTGCATGCGCTGTTACCACTGTCTGCGGGATCAGCTGCACGTGTGCCAGTACCGATTCCGGAACAACATCCTGTACAAGTTCGAGGACTACCAGTACTGCGACGGCGGATTCGCTGACTATTTCTACCTGCGCCCCGGGCATTTCATCTTCAAGGCGCCCGAGGAGATCCCTGACAAAGTCCTCGCCACGGTCAACTGCTCGATGGCACAAGTCGTATTCGGCGTTCACCTCGCCCAGCCTCGCCAAGGGGACACGTTCGTTATCCAGGGCGCGGGCGGGCTCGGTATCTACGCGACCGCGTCTGCCGCGGAGGCCGGTGCGTCACAGGTGATCGTGATCGATGGTCAACCGGCGCGGCTCGAGCTGGCGAGGGCGTGCGGCGCCACGTCGACGATCGACCTCAACGAATACAACACGCCGCAGGCGCGCATCGACCGCGTGCGTGAGCTCACCGGCGGTATCGGCGCCGATATCGCGATCGAAGTCGTTGGCATCGCCGCGGCAGCGCTCGAGGGTATCGAGATGGCGCGGATGGGCGGCACGTACGTCGACATCGGCAACATCTCGGGCGGTAGCTACACGCTTCCCGGGAACAAGGTGATCAACCGGCAGGTCAAGTGGATCGGTCTGCAGCACTACAACCCGTGGATCATCGAAGCTTGTCTGCAGATGCTCATGCGAACCAAGGACAAATACCCCCTTTGGGACCTTGTCTCGCACACGTTCCCGCTCGAGAAGATCAACGAGGCGTTCGAGACGGCCGAGTGGGTCGGCAAGCAGAAGGGCTCGGCCGCCACGCGGGTGGTCGTGACTGTTTGATTCCTGCCGTCCTGAGACCGCCACCGGCGATCGAAGGGCCTGTCTTCTAACAGATCCTCACTGCGTTCGGGATCACATGGTGTGTGGCGTTCGGGATGACATCCGCTTACGCTTCCTTGCTCCCCCCAAGTGAGCCGCGGCTTTGCTGACCGCGGCCGGCGAATCGAACTGCTCACGGAACTCCGCAAAGGTCCTGCGAGTGCCCTGCGTACCCAGCGCCAGAACGCTGCTCACGGT
>JACQUF010000293.1 GCA_016210435.1 Chloroflexota bacterium | reverse complement strand
CCCCCGGACCTCCTCCAAATCGGGTTCATCCCCGAGTTCATCGGCCGCCTGCCGATCATCGTCGGGCTCTCGGACCTCGATCGGGCTGAACTCATACGGGTCCTCACGGAGCCGAAGAACACGCTCATTCGCCAGTACCAGGCCCTCTTCAAGCTCGATGGCGTCGAGCTCGATTTCACACGCGAGGCGCTGCAGGCGACAGCAGATGAAGCGAAGAAGCGCGGGACCGGCGCACGCGGCCTGCGGTCGATCGTAGAAAAGACGCTCATGGACGTCATGTACGAATTGCCGACCCTCACGAACGTCCGGCGGTGCACGATCGACTCGGCATCGATTACGGAGGCTGCTGCGCCGCTGCTGCTTGATGAGCACGGCCGGCAGGTTTCGTTCGCGCCTTCCGCGAAGACGGCCGCGTAACCTCTGGGACACCCCTCTCCCTCACCCGCGACACCTCACCCTTGTCCCGATCGCATCGGGACAGATTGGGCCTATTGCCATACGCCCGTACAAGATTCTTCGGCGGATGTCTCGGCTTCTCGCGCTCAGGACGGCCGCAGGGTGGCCCGGGTTACAGCCTTCTCCACGTTGCCGGTCAGGTCCAGCGGACGGACGGGGGGCGCGTCGGGACTGAGCCGCCCCTCCGCGATCTCGATCAGCGTCTCAACGAGAAGAGGCCGCTCACGCAGTACCCCTGCGTGCCGGATAGCCTGAAACAGGGGGAACTCTTCACCCTCGGCTGACTTGATCTCATCCGCAGTGCGGCCTTTCACGTCAGCCCAATGGGGGTCGAAGCCTGCGCTGCGGATCGGGAAGCGACAGCAGGTCAGAACGGGCCCCGCATCGACGTCTTCGGTAACGACGTTGATCAAGGCGCCGGACTCGGCCGCTCCCTGGTCGATCAGGTCCCAGATCACCTTCTGCCAGGTCCCGATGGGCCCCTCCGGAAGGGCAGGGTGCAGGTTGATCATCCTGAACTTGCGGCACAGCTCAGGCGCGATGAGCATGTATCCCGCGGCGACTGATATCGCAGGTGAAAACCCGGCAAGAAGATCGAGGGCCGCCAGATCGTACGATTGGCGAAGATCAGACCAGCGTCGGCCGCCGTGAAGTTCCCGGAATTTCCGGGAGGACAGTGAAATCAGCGGGACCCCGCGGCTCTCGACGCGGGCCATGAAGGCATCGCTCCCCTCTGCCTCGCCCCTGGCCCGGTTGCAGAATACGAATTCGATCCGAGCCCCCAGGCGGCCGGCATCGATCGCATCCAGCGTGGCGTTCAGCAGCCCCATCGACCCCTCCCCGCGCCCGGTGGAAAACCAGCCGAGGGTGAGCGGGCCGGCGCGGTCAGGCACCAGGCTCAGGGGTTTCAGCCTCTTCTTCGAGGCCCGCGCCGTTATCCTGGAGGAACCGCATCTGTTCCGCGAAGGCGGTCTGGAGTCGCGTGACCTTCAGCTCTGCGGCCGAAAGCAACTCGTTGCAACGTTTCGCAAGGGCCATACCCTGCTCGAATAGCCTGGTGGCATCATCGAGGCTCAGCTTTCCCGCTTCGAGCGCGCGCACGGTTTCCTCGAGCCTGCTGAATGACTCCTCGAAAGTCTTCGGCTGAGCTGAGTTCATCTGGGCGGGGTCTGTGGCATCAGGCATCGTGCCCCATTTTAGATCCCGGTTCGTTCATACTCGATCGGGCGATGGCCTGATTTCGTGCGCCGTTGCGTCGACTACTCCGTCTACAAGGGTGATCTCAAGGGACTCGGCCGGCTTGACCATGCTCACCGTCGTGACCACGGGACCACCCGCGCCCAGTCTGACGACGGCATATCCGCGGCCCAGGATCCGCATCGGCGACAGAGCGGAAAGCTGAAGATCCAGCCCCTGGAGCTGTGCCCGCCTGAGTTCAAGCATCCTGACCAGTGAATTCTTTCCTGTGCGCATCAGGTCATCGATCCGGGCCCGGTAGTCTGTGGTGTCGGGCGCCAGCGTCCCCAGCCTGTCAACCGCCAGATCGAACGTCGTCCTGGCGTCGACAAGCCGGCGTCGTAACGCCTCCGACATCGTTCGCGCGGACTCGCGAACGCGCAGCCTGAGCTGACTCATGTCTGGCACGACCAGTTCGGCGGCCGCCGACGGCGTGGGCGCCCGCAGGTCTGCCACGTAGTCGGCGATCGTGACATCCGTTTCGTGGCCAATCGCGCTGACCACAGGGACCCTGCTGGCGTAGATCGCACGGGCAACTATCTCTTCGTTGAAGGGCCACAGGTCTTCCAGCGACCCGCCACCGCGGGCGAGTATCGTGAGATCGATGTCCGGCGTCTGGTTGACGGCGCCGAGCGCGGCGACGATGCCGGGCGCCGCGGTTTCGCCCTGCACCGGCGTAGGCACGACGAGCACTTCGAGCAGCGGGTACCGCCTGCGCAGGATATTGAGGATGTCCTGCAATACCGCCCCGCTCGGAGATGTCACAACCGCGATTCGCTTTGGGAACTGAGGCAATGCTCGCTTACGGGCTGGATCGAACAGGCCCTCGGCTTCCAGCTTCTGTTTCAGTTTTTCGAAGGCGATCTGGAGCGCGCCGAGGCCTTCGGGTCGGACCATGTCCGCGTAGAACTGGAGGTCGCCCCGGACCGCGTAGTACGAGACGCGGCCATGTGCAACTATCTGCAATCCGTCCTGCAGGAATTCCGCGCCCCGGCCACCGCGGAACATGACTGCTTGTATGGACCCGCCGGAGTCTCGAAGCGAAAAATAGCTGTGCCCTGACGAATAGCGGCGGAAGTTGCCGACCTCTCCGCTGATCCAGACGTCCTGGAGAACCGGATTAGACTCGATGCAGTCCTTGATGTACCCGGCGATCTGGGAGACGGTATATACGGCCGGGTGGGATTCCATGGGGCTGGATTTTCTAGCGGACCCGCTCGATATACCGGCCGTCCCGGGTGTCCACCTTCAGCTTGTCGCCCTCATTGATGAAGAGCGGCACCATCAGCTCCAGTCCGGTATTCGTAGTGACTTTTTTCAGGGCGCCTGT
>JACQUF010000288.1 GCA_016210435.1 Chloroflexota bacterium | reverse complement strand
TTGACCATTTCTGACATTCCATTCGACGACCCGATCGGTGCCTGCCGCATCGGTTACCTCAATGGCGAGCTCGTCGTGAATCCGACCTTCGAGCAGCTTGAGGAGAGCAAGCTGGACCTGACGGTCGCGGGAACCGGGGACGCCATCATGATGGTCGAATCGGCGGCGAACGAAATCGACGAGAAGATCCTCGTCGATGCCCTGAAGCTCGCCCAGGAAGTCAACGGCCGCATCGTCGGTCTCATACGCGAGATGCAGAGCCGGCTTGGCAAGCCTAAGTGGGCGGTGCCTGCTGATGAGGCTTGGGATGCCGCGCTCGCGGAGGCCAGGACGTTTCTGGGAAGCCGGATCGCCGAGGCCCTGAAACTTCCGGGCGGCAAGAAGGACCGCCAGGACCGCCTCCGCCAGCTGAAGGATGAGATGGTCGCGGCGCTTTGCGAAAAGCATGAGCAATCGATCTTGAGCGGCGTATTCGACGACATCGAAGGCGAGGTCGTCCGAGAGGCCATTCTGACCGAGGGCAGGAGACCGGACGGCCGTGCGCCGGACGCGATTCGCCAGCTTTGGTCCCAGACCGCTTACCTTCCTCGCGCCCACGGGAGCGCGATCTTCACTCGCGGCGAGACCCAGGTGCTGTCAGTCGTCACCTTGGGGTCGATGGGCGATCACCAGAAGATCGACTCGCTCAGCCCGGAAACCGAAAAGTACTTCATGCACCACTACAACTTTCCGGGATTTTCGACCGGAGAGGTACGACGCATGGGAACAGGCCGTCGAGAGATCGGTCACGGCGCGCTCGCGGAGCGGGCGCTCGGGCCGGTGCTTCCCGACACGGAGTCATTTCCCTACACGATCCGGATCGTGTCCGACGTTCTGAGCTCGAACGGCAGTTCATCAATGGCGAGCGTGTGCGGCGGCACCCTGGCCCTGATGGACGCGGGCGTGCCGATAAGAGCGCCGGTGGCCGGGATCGCAATGGGCCTCATCACCGGTTCGGGCGGCCGCACCGCTATCCTCACCGATATCCAAGGCGCCGAAGACCATTCCGGTGACATGGATTTCAAGGTCGCGGGTACTGAGGCCGGCGTCACAGCCCTGCAGATGGATATCAAGATCAAGGGCATCACCTACGCGGTGATGGACCGCGCGCTCGAGCAGGCGCGCGGGGCCAGGCTTCAGATCCTCTCGCACATGAAGGAAACGATCGCGGTGCCAAAGCCGGAGCTGAGCCGCTATGCACCGCGCATGCTGCGCATCCAGATCCCGGTCGACAAGATCGGGACGGTCATCGGCCCTGGCGGCAAGATGATCCGCAGCATGATCGAGCGCTGGGGGGTCTCCATCGATATCGAAGACGACGGGACTGTCGTGGTCGGCTCGACGGACCGCGATGCCGCCGAGGCGGCCATAGCGCAGATCCGCTCGATGACCAAGGAAATTGAAGTCGGTGACGAATACCGCGGCCGCGTGAGCCGCCTGATGCCATTCGGCGCCATGGTCGAGATCATGCCCGGCAAGGACGGTCTCGTTCACGCGAGCGAGTTCGGAACGCCGAGGGGCACCCCGCTTGAGCAGGCCGTGAAGGTCGGCGACGAACTGGAGGTCGTGGTCGTGGAAATCGACCACCTCAACCGAGTCAACCTCTCGCTGAAGGGCAAAAAGGAAGGCGCGGAGAGTGTGGAAGAAGAAGCAGCGGCCGTGGCTGAGGACGAACGCCCGCCGGCGCAGATCCGAGTCCGTACAGAGCGCCCGGATTACGGTCCGGGACGGCAGGAGCGTCGCCGGCAGTTCGGCGGCCCACGTCCCGAGGAAGGGGGACCAGAACGCGGTCCTCGGCCTGAGGAGCCCAGGCCAGAGCGCGGCCCGAGGCCTCGCAGGCGACAAGTGGGGGGTTTTGGCGGTAACATTCCGCAGGAACCGCAGAGGCCCCCGCGAAGGGAAGGCCGCAGGTACGACGAAGACCATTAGGGGACGGCGGTGGCGCAGATCAAGGTTGCAGTCAACGGCGCCCTTGGGCGGATGGGGATGACCGTATTCGGCGCGGTGTGTTCTAACCCGGACACCGTGCCGGTCGGCGCAGCGGACCTGAAAGCAAAGGGGACCACCCTGAATCGGCCGGACGGCAAGGGTGCGGTCCCGCTCTCCGCCGACCTGGGCGAAATCATTCGGAACGCCCGCCCAGATGTAGTCGTGGACTTCAGCAACAGTGAAGGCGCGATGAATGCTGTCCGTACCTCCGTTCCGGCGGGCGTGCGGGTCGTCTCGGGCTCGACCGGTCTGACAGCGCAGGCCCTCGAGGAGATTGGAATACTCGCTGCCAAGCATCGTGTAGGGGTGATCAGCGCTTCGAACTTCGCGCTCGGCGCGGTCCTCCTGATGCACCTGGCCCGAATCGCGGCCAGGTATTTCGACTACGCGGACGTCGTCGAGGCACATCACGAGACCAAGATCGACGCGCCTTCCGGAACTGCGATATCAATCGCCCGGGCTATCGCCGAAGGTCATGGCCAGCCTCTCCTGACGAACATCCCTGAAAAGGAAACGGTCAAGGGGGCGCGCGGTGGAACGCACGAGGGGATTAATATCCACGCCGTGCGCATGCCGGGACGCCTGGCCCGCCACGAGGTTACCTTCGGAACCCAGGGCCAGACCCTGGCTCTGATCCATGACACGATCAACCGCGATTGCTACATGCCGGGCGTGATGCTGGCTGTGAAGCACGTGATGTCGACCGACCGCCTGGTCGTCGGCCTGGACAACGTGCTCGGTCTGGGCAAGCCGGCGAAGACCTAGCCGCGGTCCTTCCCCGGCCGATCGAATCGGGAACGGGACCAGGGAATACGCGGCCTCCCCGAATCTGTCTCCCGCAATCAGCAGCGCTGCGGGCGTATCGTTAAAGGCCCGCGCAGGGATCAGGAAATCATTGATGGCTAATTCGCAGAATCAGTCCCGTACTACATATCCCCGGATAGCGCTTGTCGGCGTGACCGGCGCGGTAGGCAAAGTTGCGCTGGAACTGCTCGCCGGACGCAGGTGGCCATCGGACCGGCTCGTTTTGATGGCTTCGGCCCGTTCCGCGGGGAAGAAGATCGAGTACCTCGGCGAAAGCCTGGGGATCGTCGAAGGGAAGCCCGACGCGTTTCGCGGCGTTGACGTCGCGTTCATCTCTGCGACCACCCAGGTCAGCCGTGAACTCGGTCAGCTCGCGGCCGGCATGGGTGTGCTCGTAATCGACGATAGCGGTGCATTCAGAATGCAGCCGGACGTTCCGCTCGTAGTGCCGGAGGTGAATGGCGCAGACGTCATGTGGCACCGCGGCATCATCAGCATCCCCAACTGCAC
>JACQUF010000291.1 GCA_016210435.1 Chloroflexota bacterium | reverse complement strand
ATGGCCCAGCCGACCAGCTTCGGGCTGACGAGCATGAAGCCGCCGGCGCCGAACACGCACAGCCAGGCCAGCGTCACGCGTCGCCGGTATGCGAATACGAGGGCGTAGAGCCTAAGGTAGGCCGACATCCCCTTCACTCCCTGAAAACGCTTCGGCGAGGCGCCGTAGCGACGCCGACAGCTTGACCAGTTCCTTCCGGGAAAGCGCCTCCAGGCTTTCGGCGAGCTTCTGCCGCGTTTCGGCGCGTGCGGCATCAAGCGCCGCCCGACCGCGCGCCGTCAGGGTCAGGCGCACTCGCCTTCGGTCCTGCCCGACTCGCCGTGCGACGACCTTGTACGAGACCAGCTTCTGGACCAGCTTCGAGGCGGAGGGGGGCGTGAGGCCCAGGAACTCGGCGAGCTCCGAGAGCGAGGTTCCGGGGCGCCGGCCGAGGTAGTTCAGCGCCCGGAACTGGGGGACCGACAGGCCAAGCAGCGTACGCTGCCGCATCTCCTTGCGGATGCGCCGCATGACGAGCGGCGCCACCTCAATGAGGAGGGCCGCGCAATTCGCCGGGGTAGGCTCCTGATTACTGTCGTCGGCTAACTGTTGCACACGCCAACTATACTCTTGAGAACAGGATGCTTGGACCACGGGTCCGGCGTAGCATTGAAAGTTCGTGCGTCACCTTTCGGGACGCCAGGGCGCTCGCGTCGACGGACCCGTCGGAGTGGCGCGTCCACGAGTTGGTGAACGCATAAGGGGCCGTACAGCCGCCTGACGACGTGGTGTGAAGTAGCATCAACCGTGGCCACCGTCGGTGTTCGCTACGTCGTCGACGATGTCGGCGCCGCCGGGGCAAAGTTCCGCAACGAGAAGTGTTTTAACCGGCCCGACGGTGAGCAATCCGTTGCGCCGGGGCGGCCACGTCCACCGCGGATGGCCCGCGTGCCGCTGGTGTGTGCTGGCGTGTCGTCGGTGATGCGGGCTGGACCGCTCCCACTACGCCGGGCGCCAGCACCGAAGCCACCTGATGGGCAAGCTCGCCGGCGGAGGGTTGACGTCCGGCGCCGCTCCACTGGATACCGGCCCTGATCAGGGCTGAACTCACCACAAGCGCCGCGGTGTCGACGCCCGCCTCCGTTCCGGCCCGCCGATCGTATCCGAGCCAATCGGCGATGAACGTGTGGAGCGTTTCGTGCATCGTGCTCTCGAGCAACGCTGCGAACTGCCGGTCGAGCTTGCAGTGCCCGTATCTGTCCGCCAGGTACTCGAGCACCGTAGCCACCAGGGTCTCGAGCGATGCCGCGGTGACCGGCGTCGTCGGAGGAATTACACCGGCCAGCCGCTCCTGAAAGTGTTCACGGACCAGGCTTTCGGCCAGATCGAACTTGTCTTTGTAATGGGCGTAGAACGTCGCCCGGTTTACGGTCGCCCGCTCCGCGATGTCCTGGACGGTCACGTCCTCGAATCCTCGGTCCGTCAGGAGCGACAGGAACGCGTCCAGCAGGAGCTGGCGAGTGCGCTTGACCCGTGGGTCCTGCAGATTGGGATGGGCAGGGGTCATGGCTCGTGGACCGACAGATGATCTGATGTGTTGCGTAGGCGACGGTCAGCCCGCTTTGACGGTTGAATCGGGCGCAACTCGACACTAGCATCTTAACCGACAGATGTCGAATACACAACAACAGTAGATTAGAGGTCCGACTCCATTGAGCAAACCCAGGATCGCAATAATCATCGGAACGACGCGTGCGGCCCGGTTCGGCGACAGGCCGGCCCGCTGGATCCAGGACGTTGCCGGCGAGCGCGACGACATCACGACCGAGATCGTCGATCTCCGGGACTACCCGATGCCGTTCTTCGACGAAGCCGCGAGCAGCGCCTGGGTACCATCGACGAACGAGGTGGCCAGACGCTGGCAATCGAAAGTCGCCGAGTTCGACGGATACGTATTCGTCACGGCCGAATACAACCACAGCATCCCCGCGGTCCTGAAGAACGCGCTTGACTACGCCTACGTGGAGTGGAACAGGAAACCGGCCGCGTTCGTCGGCTACGGGTCGGTGGGGGGCGCGCGGGCGGTCGAGCACCTCCGGGGCATAGCGGTGGAACTTCAGATGGTCCCCGTCAGGACCGGCGTCCACATCCAGGGTGGGGACTTCATGGCTGTGTGGCAGCAGGGGAAGAGCATCGAAGAGTTGCCCTACCTGCCGAAGAACGCCCGCGACATGCTCGACCAGCTTGCGTGGTGGGCCATCGCGCTCAAGCACGCTCGGGAGGGAACGCCGGTGCATGCCGCGGCGTGATAGCAACACCTGGCTCAGATCGGATCGGGTACCTGGCTACTCTGTCAACGCGCCCGCGGCATTGTCAATGAGCTGCGACGGGCGTTCGTGTCGCGGGTCGCTGTGGCCTTGATCGCCATGTTGCCGCCGCTTTCACGAGCTGCCGCTGGCAATGTACGGAATCGTCTGCGGCCCATCCGGGAGAACGCAGACGCGGGCGTTCGGACCGGCAGCCCGTAGCTCGTCCCGTACCGCGGTCTCGATGTCACGCACCGGCATGACGTGCGCGGCCTGGAGCTGTTCGTCGGTCACGCCTTCGGCTCTCACCAGGACCCTGGCGTGGCGTTGGACCTTCGCCTGAATCTGCACCTGCCACTGGTCGGGGACGCGGTAGCCGGGCGATTCCATCAGGGCCAGGATCTCGTCCATGGACTTCCGGGACCGGAGGATCTCAGCGTATGAACCATGGTCGGGGATGCCGTCCCTGCACTCGCCGGCGCAGATGATCAGCCCGCCTGTCTTCACGACCTTCGCCGCCGCCGACATGCCCTTGACCAGCTGGTACAGGTTCTGGTCCAGCGGGTAGCCTGAATTGCTCGTCACGACGACGTCGAAGGCGTTCTCCACCGGACTCATCGCGTCCGCCCTGGCCGCCGCGCACGCCGCCCGGTGCATCGCGAACAGCTCGCCGCCGAACGCCGCCGTGATTTCCTGGTTCGCGTTGAGCGTCACGTCCAGCGCAAAGCTGACTCCGGTGGCGGCAGCGACCGCGCGCACATCGTCGTGAACGGGATTGCCTTCCGTCACGCCCCATGTCGCCTTCGGATGGCCGATGCGCGCCGCATCGTGGAGGGTGAGCACGGTATCGATGCCGGCCAGGCCCGGCGCCACCATCTTCGGGCCGCCGCTGAATCCGGCAAAGAAGTGCGGCTCGACGAACCCGGTCGTGATCCTGAGACCGGCCGCCATCCACTCGCGGTTGAGTTGCACCGGCACGCCGTTGCCCATGACCCCCAGATCGACCAGCGTCGAAGGGTCCCGGGCGACGTGGTTGACGACGCGATAACGCCCGAGGAT
>JACQUF010000012.1 GCA_016210435.1 Chloroflexota bacterium | reverse complement strand
TCGCACAGCGCACACTTGGGCGCCGGCTTCCCGCGTTCGCTCTTCCTCTTTTGTTTCTTCTTTCCCTGTTGGGGTTTTGTCTTGTCCGCCGCTCGTTGGCGGGACAGCCGGTCCAACTCCCCGAAGTAGACTACCTCCGCCTTTTCGATCCCAGCCAGTAACGCGACATCGGTCGCAGCCGCCTGCAATTCGTTGATCATAGAATTCGAAGCGACCGTATCGATCTCTTGCAGTTGCGACACCCATCGTCGGCGCGGGGCGCACAGTTCGGCGCATTCGTCGGGCGGATGGAGTACAGCAACCGCCGGGGCATCGACGACCTCGCTCGCGACGGGACCGTCGGCTAGCTCCTGTCGGTAGACATGGCACTGCCCACAGCCGCACTTGCAGGCAGTCTTTCCGTCGTGATTGGCGAAGCAGGGACAGAAGCGGAACGCGCCTACCGGGGTCCGTTCTGGAGCGCCGTGGTAGGGGCAGTTCTCAAATCCGTGGATTGCGCAGCGAGCCATTATTCGCGTGTCTGCCTCAAGGCTTTATCTGCGACGACCAGCAGTTATTCAGAGACTAGCCGATTTTTGCGCGCTGACGCGTCGTTACCGCATGCAGTCCTATCTCGACGAGCAAGCAAGGTCATTGCATCAAAAACGGACATTCGTGAATGCCGTCACGAACGAATCCGGTGGACGCCTCCGAAATCCTGGGCTAGACTGCGCTCGGTTTTGCATCCGGGCTGCAGAGAATCCCCGCGTGGCTGGGACGACGCGCCCGAGCTGTGGTTTGGTGGCGAAAGTGGGGGTGCCAATGACATTCCGTTACCCGGGCAAATATCGAAGTTTGACGGTCGCAATACTTGGCACACTCCTTGCAGCCCTCGCATGTGAGGGCGAAAAAGTGGTTGAAACCGTGGTCATCGAGAAACCGGTGGAGCGGACGGTCGTCGTCGAGAAGCCGGTAGAGAGAGTCGTTCAGCAGACCGTTGTCGTCGAAAAAGAGAAGGTCGTCGAAAAGGTCGTTCAGCAGACCGTTGTCGTCGAGAAGGAGAAGGTGGTCGTGCAGACGGCGGCGCCGCAGCCCACGGCGACGGCGACACCGCTGCCAAAGCCGGTGGGCAGGTTCGTACTGGCGGACGCCAGGATCGTCCCGCCAATTTATGTCCATGCGCTGGCTGGCACCGGATTCGAATGGAAGAACATCGGCTGGGGCATCGGCGACAACCTGATGCACGTCGACGACAAGAACAAGTACGTTCCGCAGAAAAGCATCGCCGAATCATTCACCGTGGCCCCGGACCAGAGCTCGATCACGTTCAAGATCCGAAAGGGAGTCAAATTCCACGGCGGTGGCCAGTGGGGCGAGGTCACTGCGGAAGACGTTGCCTGGAGCTTCAACAACGCGATGCGGGAAGGCTCGGTTTTCTACCGGGTAGCCTCGCTCCAGCCCTACATGAAGGGCATGACGGTCATCGATCCCCAGACTGTTCGTCTCGATTGGAAATCAGGCAAGTTCCTCCCATGGTGGGACCTGAACTTCACGCAGGTCCGGAGCGCCGACCCCTGGATCACGAGCAAGAAGATCGTCGATCAACTGGGGGAGCAGAAGGCGAGCGAGACCCCAATCGCTACCGGTCCGTTTGAGGTGGTCAAGTGGGCATCCGGCGAGCGAATTGAGCTGAAGGCAGTCGTACCCCATTGGCGGAACACGCCGCAGGTAGAGGGCTACACGGTCATCGAGATGCGTGAGCCGCTTGCCATGGCCGCAGCGTTTAAGACGGGTGAGGTGGATTTCGCGCCGATTCCGAACAACATCCTGCTGCCGACGATCAACAAGGTGGCAGGGTCACGCAGGATTCCCGTGGGGTTTCCGCAGGCGGCGTGCGTCAATTTCACCGGTAACTACTGGGCGCAGAAGGACAAGGACGGAAAGCAGGTCTTCCCGCGGCCCGGGTTCCATCCCGAGCACCCATGGGTCGGCGACCCTCGTGACGCTGCCGACATGGAGCAAGCACGGAAGGTACGGCTTGCGCTGGCGACTGCCATCGATCGCGACACTATCCTGGACAAAGTCTTCGCTAACCTCGGCTTCACCCAGGCCGTCGAAGCCGGGATCGGGTTCGGACCAAATTCGTCCGCCTGGAAGAAAGAATGGGAATTCAAATACGACCCGGCAGGCGCAAAGAAGTTGCTGACCGAAGCCGGGTTCGCCAACGGGTTCACGATGCCGTTCTATGTTCCGCCCGATCAGCCCCGCGTGAACCCCGAAGCCGGCCAGGCCGTGGCGCAATACTGGCGGGACATCGGGGTGAAAGTCGAAATCGACTCGACTGCGTACGCGGCAAGGCGGCCCAAGCGGTTCGGTGGCGTGGACGACGTGCCGTGGTACCACTGCGGCACGATCTACACCGGCGAAGATGCGCCGTTCGACGGCGGGATGGGGCCCGACAGCACCTTCCGCGGCATGGAAGTCGAAAACGAGCTCTGGCAGCTCTACCAGGACAACTTCAAAGAGCCATCGCGGGACAAGCGCATCGCAAACAACGCCAAGTTCGCCGACTACATCACCAAGTGGGTCCTTCAAACTGTTTTCTCGGTCGTAGACACCCACTACGCGGTTGGTCCGAGAGTCGAGGCGTGGAGTCCTCACGAGATCGATGCGCCAATCTTTACGGCGCCCGAGACGGTGAGGGTGAAGCGATAAACTTCCGGCGCTTGACGTGATCGTCCGCACGCGGACCGGGGCATAATCGCCCCGGTCCGGCGAGGTCATCAATGGCGAAATTCGTGCTCCGCCGCCTGGTCTATGCCACCGCAATGGTCCTGGCGACAAGCGT
>JACQUF010000285.1 GCA_016210435.1 Chloroflexota bacterium | reverse complement strand
TCTTGTCGAGGATGCGCACTGTGCCCGATATCAGGTAGGGGCCGTTCGGAAGAAGCTTGATCGTCACGTCGTCCAAAATATGTCTCCTATTCGCCACGCTCGAAGGTAGTCGAGGCGCTAGGCGGCGTGCGCGGCCGATCTGTCGGCGGCGCCTCCAGATTCTGCATGGGTGTGCGCGGCCTGCTCGCGCGGCCAGGTCACGCGCGCTCCGATGTTGAACCGATTGACTTCCGACCAGAGCGCGGTCGTGCCGAGGACCTCCGCGATCGCCTGATCGTCATACCCGTGTCGCCTCAAACCCATGGCGTGGGCGTTGAGACAGAAATCGCACTGGTTCATCGCGGCGACCACGAAAGCGATGACCTCTTTTGTGCGGGCGTCGACTTTGCGCGGCGCAAGCACGCGGGCCATGTGCTCGGTGATCGAAGCGAGGTAGTCGGGGTCGTTCGCGAAGGCCTTGTAGATATCTGGCAGGTATCCGCCGTACTTCGCCTTGAGGCGCTCGTACACGGCTTTGACCTGTGGCGAGGCCTGCGCTTCGGATACGAGGGGCAAAACAGGCATTTCAGAGTCCTTTCAGAACCTATCGGCGTCGTTTGACCGGCGTGGTATCACCACTCCTCGAACCCAGACTAGCCCCGCGTGCGTCTAAATTCTGTCAGGCACCTGACATTGGAGGCAAATCCCATGGTCGTTCGTAAAAAGGCGTCAGTCCTTCCGCAGCGGCGGCGCACGGCCGGGACCGGCAGCGGGGGCGCAGTGCCTTACCTGCGCGCGGCCGATCTTTTCCGCGACCTGAGCGATGACGAGGTCGAGGAGATCCACAGGTACTTTCCGATGAGGGAGTGCCAGAGGGGAACCGTCTTCTTCCGCGCCGGCGAGCCAGACGAACGGCTCTTCATCCTCAAAAGGGGCAGGGTGGTCCTCTACCGGCTGACACAAGAGGGCCAACGGCTCATCATCGGGACCGTCAGGCCGGGCACCATCTTCGGAGAGATGTCGCTCGCCGGCCTCGGGATGCGAGATTGCTTCGCCGAAGCCCAGGACGACGCGCTCGTCTGCGTGGCGACAAAGAAAGATATGGAGCGGCTCCTGACGACGCTGCCAGCAATCGGCACACGGTTACTCGAGGTGTTTGGACGGCGGGTGCTCGCCCTGGAAGAGCAGCTCGAACTCATCGCCTACAACAGCGTGCGCCAGCGCCTTGTCGCATTCCTGGTCCGCTGGGCCCGTCCCGAGGGCGGGGCCTTCGCCCTCCGGGGGTACTCGCACCACGATCTCGCCGCTGCGGTGGGCGCCGCGCGGCAGACCGTGACCCTCGAACTCAAGCGCCTGGAGGAATCAGGGTCGATCCGGGTTCGCCGTAGATCGATCGAAATCGGTGACATGAGCTCGCTGAAACGGCAGGCCGCGTGAGGCCACGGGCGGACCCATCGCTGCCTCCGTCCCGGCGATGTGGCACCCAACACGCCCCGCGCGCGGCACCCCGAAATCCGCTAATGTACGGCGGGCAAAGTATCGGCGCGGACCTGGGCGCACGGCGCCGACGCTCGAACGCACGGTCCGCTGGAGCTTGAAAGAGGGGTAAAGGAGTGACTCAGACCCTCAGCGAATCGTTGCCGACAAATTCTCGGAGTACCGAGGGATCCGGCGATCATCTGCTGGAAGTCCGCGACCTGAAAGTGTATTTTCCCGTTACGAGCGGATTCATCCTGCAGAAGAGCATCGGCGCGGTGAAGGCGGTAGACGGGATCAGCTTTTTCGTTCGACCTGGCGAGACCCTGGGTCTGGTCGGCGAGAGCGGCTCGGGGAAGACGACCACTGGTCGGGCGGTCCTGATGCTTCAGCGGCCGACGGCCGGAGAGATTTTGTTCGACGGCCAGGACCTGACCGCGCTGAGCTCGCACGAAATGCGGCGCATGCGGCGGCGCCTCGGGATCGTGTTTCAGGACCCGCACGGCTCACTCAATCCGCGCATGACCGCCGGCAGCATCGTCGGTGAACCGCTTATCGTTCACGGCCTTTTTGAGAACAAGGCCGATTACAGGGAACAAGTCGCAGAGCTGCTTCACACGGTCGGGCTCAATCCCGAGATGGCACACCGCTACCCGCACGAGTTCTCGGGAGGCCAGCGACAGCGGATCGGGGTGGCCAGAGCACTCGCCGCGAGGCCAGCTCTGATCGTTCTCGACGAGCCGGTCTCAGCGCTGGACGTGTCGATCCAGGCGCAGGTTCTGAACCTTCTGACCGACCTGCAGGAAAAGTTCAACCTGGCTTACATCTTCATCGCCCACGATCTTTCGGTTGTGCGGCATATCTCAGACCGCGTGGCCGTCATGTACCTGGGCAAGATCGTGGAGGTCGCCAGCCGGCAGGGGATATATGAGAACCCGCGGCATCCGTACACCAAGGCGCTGCTCAGCGCCGCGCCCGTGCCC
>JACQUF010000284.1 GCA_016210435.1 Chloroflexota bacterium | reverse complement strand
TCTCCCGTCAAGGGAGAGGCCGGAGACGACACAACTGCCCGGCTCAGGCAGCGCAGGCAACAGGACGAGAAGGGCGCTAGTGCCGCGGGAGCACTACGACCCGACGCTGGTCACCGTCACCTTTGCTCTCGGTACGAACCTCAGGGTGGTCTGCCAGCGTGAGGTGAATGATCCGCCGCTCTGACGCAGGCATGGGCTGAAGCTGTACCGGCCGCCCCGTTCCCACCACCTTTGAAGCGGTCCGCTGCGCAAGCGACCGCAGGGCCTCCTGGCGTCGCTCTTTGTAGCCCTCGACATCAACTGTGATATAGGCCTGGCGGTCGAGCTGCTTGTTGACAATCAGATTGACGAGGAACTGCAAGGCCTGCAGCGTTTCACCTCGCCGGCCGATCAGGAGTCCGGCATCCTCGCCCTCGATTTCGAATGCGATCGCCCCGTCCGGCGGGTCCTCGCGGACGTAGGTCGTGGCTTTTACCCCCATCGTGGCGAGGAAAAAGTCGAGGATCTCTGTGGCAAGCTGCTCCGCCTCGGGATCTGCGGCCCTGGGCTGGCCTTCTTCCCGACGTTCGCGCGCGGCAGCTGGCGCGGCCTCTTCTTCGACCGCGAAGGCTTCGACCACCTCTTCGCCTTCCTCCTCCTTTTCGGGTTCCTCTTCTTCGGCCTCTTCGAAAGCCTCTTCTTCCTCTTCGCCGGTTTCCTCGGCTTCTTCTTCCGGCGCCTCGGCCCCTTCTTCCTCAGCCTCAAGCCCCTTTTCTTCGAATTCTTCCTCTTCAGCTTCTTCGAGTTCCTTCTCGACGGCGGCCGTTTCCTGTGCCCTGCGACGTTCAGCCGGCGGCTCAACTTCGCGCCGCGTTGTCTCGCGCACCGGCGCCGCGCCAGCGAGCGGCGTCACTGAGATCACGGCCGGTTCGCCACCGAAGCCGAGGATCCCGGCACGGCCCGGGTTAACGACGACGATTTCGACTTCTTCGCGTTTGAGCCCGAGAGTGCCGAGCGCGAGGTCGGTGGCCTCGGCTACCGTCTTGCCCGTGAACTGTCGCGTCGCCATCAATTGACTTCTCCTTGTCCCCTTCGGACGTGCCGCGGCCGGCCGTGGCAGCCGCCACCGCGGGCTGAGGTGCAGTTGTACGCAACCGGAACAGCGTGCCTCGCTTGCCCGGCTCGGTCATCAAGAACTGGATGCCAATTCGAATCAGGTTGGAGAACAGGATGTATACCGCAAGACCCGCCGGGAACTGAAATGCGAAGAACGCAAACATGATCGGCATCATCCACAGCATCATCTGATTGGTCTGGTGCTGCTTTGGGTCTGGCGACGGCATCGTCGTGATCTTCTGCTGGACCCACATTGAGACGCCAACCAGCACGGGCAGGAGGAAGTTGTACGGGATCGGTTGGGTCGATACCAGGCCGACCAGGTCCATGCCTACGAACGAACTCGAGAGCGGCACGCTGGCCTGGGCAGGGTTCCACGAGTAGAAAGCCTTCGAGAGACTGGCGAGACCCTCGGGCGTCGGGGGCACTGCCTTGAAGATCGCCTGATAGAGCCCGATCCAGACCGGCATCTGGATGAACATCGGCCCGAGACATCCGATGGGTGAGACTCCGGCCTGCTTGTAGAGCCCCATCGTCTCCTGCGAGAGCTTTCGGCGATCCCCGTTCTTTCCGTACTTTTCCTGCAGCGCCTTGACCTTCGGCTGCAGTTCGGACATCGCCCTCATCTGCCGAGTCTGGCGGATCGTCAGGGGCAGCATCAGCAGGCTGATGACGAACGTAAAGGCGATGATGCTGAGGCCGAGGCTGTCGAACAGCAGCACGTGTAACAGCGCAATGCTGTTGATCATTGGCCGCATGATTATTTCGGTCCACAGAATTCCTACGAATTCCATGAGGACCTCCATCGAGCCTGTCGCTCTGAATCCCGATCGGGCCGGGACGAAGAGCCTGTTCGGACCAACAGATCCTTCGCTTCGCTCAGAGCTTGCCCTGAGCCTGTCGAAGGGATGATAGGAAGGCCCAAGACGACATTGTGCGTCTTCGTCACGAGCACGCCTTCCTGTCTACCGTCTCAATGCAGTTCACGCGTGCCCGGCTCGAGACCGCGAACGTCTGCAGTTTGTCATCGAGAGTGTGAATGAAAACGAAGCCTTCCCGGCTGACTGGAGAGGCGGCCACGCCCGCCCGCGTGACGAATTCGCCGATCTGCTGGCCGCTCCTGAGATCAAGCAGCCACACGTCTTCCTTGTTCGATGGCACTGCGAGTAACTGGCCGCCGGGACCACGTACGATTTCCGGACGCCCGATGATTTCACCTTCGAGCTTGACGGGCGACGGCCACGCCGACCGGCCGCTGGCAGGGTCGACTGCGTGGACCTGTCCGCCCAGTGTTCCGAAGAAGATCACTCCGTCGTGGATGAGCGGCTGCGACCACACCCATGCGCCCGCTTCATAGACCCACTCACGGCCCTGGTCCAGCGTCTTCGAAGTCGAATCGCCTTTCCGGGACCGGATGTCGAGGCTGTAGAGCTTGCCGTCGAAATCGCCGACGTACACCTTATCGCCGAAGACGACCGGTTTCGAGACGATTGCGCCGTTGGAGGTGAACCGCCAGAGAACGCGCTCGCGCGCCGGGTCTGCCGCGGCCGGAATCGAATCTGAGACGTTCACCGCATAGACCGTCCGGTCCATGGCGCCGAAGTAGGCGACATCGCCATCGACAGTGACGCCGCCCCACACCTTTCCGTCCACCGGCAGGCGCCATTTGAGGCGGTTTCCGACCCGCTCTGCAAGAGGCTTATCGGCATCCGGCGTCGCGTCGATCGCATATAGGAATCCGCCGGGAGTCTTGTCCCTGCCGATGTTGGACGTGCCGAAGAGCAGCGTGTTGCCGTGAAGGGCGAGCGGTCCCACGATCTCGGTATCAACGCCGAACGCCTGCTCGCTCCAGACCGGAAGCGCGGTGTCCACGTCGATCGCAAATACCTTTGCGTTGCACTGATCGCCCCGGCAGGTGTATGCCGCAGCGTATACGGCCTTTTCAGTCACGAGCGGGGTGCCATAGATGACCCCAAATGGCTTGCCCTGGGGGTAGTGCCAGCTCTGGTCCACCTCGCCCGTCCGGGCACCCATCCTGAATAGCTGGCCGTTTCGGCTGGCCTGGTATATCCAGCCGCCCGCGGGCACGGGGGACGCCCAGCCTCCGCCCGGGCTCAGGTTGCCGACGCAAGCCGTGGATGTGATGACGAAGAGTGCGAAGGCAATTGCAGCAAAGCCGGCGAGGCCGCGTCTGCGTTGCGAGGTCCCCGCGCCCGTCGCCGGCCGCGGCAAATCAGAAATCAGCGATTGAGGGTTCGTTTCGACTCTCCTTGACTCTCGTGACGATGCTGGGCCCGATTGGCCAAGCGGGATGGGTATTCAGGCTCGTGAGTGATCGCTCCTTGGGACCGGGTCATATCCGCCGGTGCCCCACGGGCCGCAACGTGCCAACCGCCCCGCGGCAAGTAAGGCGCCGCGCACCGCGCCGTGGGTCTCGATCGCATCCTGGGCATATTCGGAACACGATGGGTGGTAGCGGCACACGCCGGGCCAGTACGGCGAAACCGCTCGCTTGTAGAGGCGGAGGAACGTGATCAGCAGTCGCTTCATTGAATTCCCAGCAATTTGAGACGGCGGGCCAGTGCGCTTATCGAGGCGCGGATCACGCGTGAATCAGCATCGGCCGCGGCCGGCCGGGCTGCAACCACGACGTTCCATCCCTCCTCGAACGAAAGCGTATCGAGCACGCCCCGGATTCGACGCTTCAGCCGGTTCCTCACAACAGCGCCGCCGACGCGTTTGCTGACCGCCAACCCGAACCGGGTAGTTGGTATCTCGCTCTGTGCGGCGCCAAGTATGAATAGTTGGTCGCTGGCTCGTTTGCCGTGTGCTCGCGTGTGTTCGAAATCAGAACGACGAGTGAGTCGCTGTTCGCGCCGCATCCCCGACGGGATTGTCCGAGGGCGCGTTTACTAGATCGTCAGCTTGCGGCGGCCGCGAGCCCGTCGCCGGCTGAGAACCTGGCGTCCACCACGAGTCCGCATCCGCAGGCGAAATCCGTGTACGCGAACGCGACGCAGCTTCTTCGGTTGATACGTTCTGAGTGGCAAAGTCGTGCCCCGCCTGAACCAAGAAAGTATACCGGCCGCTAATCTGGGGTGTCAAAGCGGAGACCGGTTTGTCGTTGACCCCTCTCTCCGCAATCCATACAATTTGGTAACGCCCAGTGACGATTGGTACGTAAGGATGAGCGGGAATGGTGAAAGCATGGCTGTGAGTACGGTTCAAGTTGTAACTGACGGTCATGCTGAACCCCCCGCCCTTAACGAAACCCTGGTCCTCTATCTCAGAGACGTCGCGCCCGAAGATCGTAAGACGGTCCAGGCCGAATTGTCGCGGTTCCTTCGGTGGGTCGGCGCTGACCGCAAAGTTGCAACCCTTGCAGCCCCCGAGATCGGCGAGTACAGCGACCTGGTCAGCGCGCGCGGCACGGCCCCCGACGCGGTCGGCCGTCTCGAGATCGTCAAGAAGTTCCTGGGCTTTCTCAAGAAGCAGGGATTGGTCGAAGTGAGCCTTGCCCAGCATCTTCGCCTTCGCAAGGGCCGTGCCAGCTCGGGCCGCAAGAAGCAATCGACGCTCGAGCACGCTGTCGTCCAGTTGACGCGCGCGGGCCACTCGGAGCTGGTGAGCCGCCTCGACCAGTACCGCGGCGAACGCAAGGCACTGGCGGAGGATATCCACCGTGCAGCCGCCGACAAGGACGTCCGGGAGAACGCGCCGCTCGAGGCGGCACGCGAGGCTCAGGGGCTCATCCAGGGCAAGATCAACGAGATCGAGGCCACGCTGCGCTCCGCGGTTGTCATCGAAGAGGGCGATGCTGTCGCCGGCGCCCGGATACAGCTGGGTAGCACTGTGGTGATCAAGGAGACCGACACCGGCCGCCAGACCACGTGCCAGATTGTGGCGCCCCACGAGGCGAGCCCGCTGAATGCGAAGATATCCAGCGCATCGCCCGTCGGCGCGGCGATCCTCGGCAAGTTACCCGGCGAAGAGGTCAGGGTCCGGACCCCGAAGGGGTTGCAGACCTATCTGATCGTCAAGACCAACTAAGGATCTGCTCGCGAGCGCGATTCATCCCAGTTCGGGCCAGGCGCGTTAACGCGCGCCCGAAAGTCTCCAGGGTAGAGCGATAAACAGGAACTGGTTCCTCCTGGTCGCGGCCTTGCTTGCGACCTTCCCGGCCGTCCTGGTCCGGGTCGCTTTTGAAATCGACCAGCCTGCTCTGTCGTCGCTGGTTTTCGGCATTGGCATCGTGGCGGCGGCGTTCCTGCTCGCCTGGGCCGCCGAGGCCGCGCAGACTCTGATCTCGGCCGGCCTCGCGATCGCCGTGGTCGCACTTCTGACCATCCTCCCTGAGTATGCGGTGGACATGACCTTCGCGTGGAAGGCGGGGGCCGATCCGGGCCTGGAAGCCTATCTGGCCGGCGG
>JACQUF010000283.1 GCA_016210435.1 Chloroflexota bacterium | reverse complement strand
CTTGCGCGCTCGCTTGAGACCATACTTCTTGCTTTCCTTGACCCTCGGATCCCTGGTCAGGAACCCGCCGTCCCGCAACGCCTTGCGGAGGTTTTCGTCCATGTTTACAAGCGCTCGTGAAATGCCGTGCGAAACCGCTCCCGCCCACCCGGAGACCCCGCCGCCATCGACCTTCGCCACGATCGACACCTGGCCAAGCATCTTCACCGCGCGAAGCGGACCCTGGGCAGTCGCCATGCGAGAAGGGGTCACAAGGATCTCTTCCGCCGGCTTGCCATTGACGATTAGCCCGCCAGGGCCCGGATAGAGGCGCACCCGTGCGACAGCCGTCTTGCGGCGGCCCGTGCCGTAGAAATAACGCTGGTCGGTTGTCACCTGGTCTCTCCTCCGGTCGATGGCTTGTTGGCAGCGGCGCCCCTCACCTGCGCGGAATGCGGATGTTCGGGCCCTGGATATACCTTCAGGCGAGTGATCATCTGGTCACCGAGTTTCGTGCGAGGCAGCATCCCTCTGACCGCGTGGCGAATCACCCGGTCGGAATGAAGCGAGATCTCTTTGGCGTAGGGAACTTCCTTGCGATGCCCGGGGTACTGGTTGTGGCGCACATACACCATCTGATCGGCCTTGCGACCGGTCACCTTCACCCTGGCGGCGTTCGTGACCACGACGAAATCACCAGACAGCAGGTGAGACGCGTAGCCGGGTTTGTCCTTGCCCATCAGCTTGACCGCCACCTCAGATGCCAGACGGCCGAGAATCTTGTCGGTGGCATCGATTACACGCCAGCTTCCCTTCAAGTCGTTCTGGCTCGGGTTGTAGGGCTTGAATTTTTGCAACATGTCACGCCTCGGCTACGACCGGAAGCCCGAATGGTCCCGCGTCACGATATTCGATCCTGCTCAGACACAGACCGTGCGGGAGCGCTACCGATTGCGCCGCACCTTTCGCAGCCTGGTCAATCAACCTCTTTACGTTGGCGGGCGCCAGCGCCGATGACCCCACCTCTATAAGCGTGCCCACCATGCGCCGCGCCTGCTGGTTCAGAAAGGCGTTGGCACGGAAGGTCACCCGGACTCGCTCACCGTCTCGGGTGACTCCCGCGTATTCCATCCGGCGGACGGTGCTGGTGCCGTCCGGAGTCGCGCCGCCCGAGAAAGCGGCGAAATCGTGCACACCAACGAACTCGCGGGCGGCCTCCGCCATTGACTGTTCGTCCAGCGGGCCTCGGACCCATGCTTCAACTTGACGGTTCAATCGAGGCGCCACGGGTCCATCGTTGATCGTGTATTCGTATTCACGGCAGATTGCATGGCGGCGGGGATCGAAGCCCTCGGGAACAGCCGCGGCATGGCGGACACCGATGTCTTCGGGTAGATAGTGATTCAATGCGTCGCGTACTGTGACCATTCCCAATTTCGTTTCAATGTCGAAGGCCGCTACCTGTCCCCTTGCGTGCACACCGGCATCGGTCCGGCTCGCCATTCTTGGCCTTATTCTGGCCTGAAATAGCGCCGCCAGCGCCTTTTCTATTTCTCCCTGTACCGTCCGGCCATTCGCCTGAAGCTGCGAGCCAGAAAGCTCCGTTCCGTCGTACTCAATTACCAGTCCTATCCGCACTCAACCATCCTCGCCTCGACTCCTCAGCCGGCCTGGGCGCCTCCCTTTGTCCCAATGCTCGGGACTCGGGCGCCGCCCCTCGAAGGGGCAGGCCCTTCCTACCCTGCGGGGCCAGGGGATCGAGCCTGAGGGTGCGGTCTACTGAACGAGCTCCAATAGCGTCATCGGCGCCGCGTCCCCGCGACGTGGCACCATCCTGACCATCCTCGTGTAGCCACCCTTCCGGTCCTTGTACCGGGTTGCAAGCTCGCTGAAGACGCGCTCCACGACCACCGGGTCGGTGATGAAGGATGCGGCCAGCCTGCGATCGTGCAACGTCCCGGCCTTGCCGTGGGTGATCATCTTTTCGGCGAAGCTGCGGATCTCCTTCGCCTTTGCCTCGGTGGTCGATACCCGATCATGCCGCAACAGATCGGTGACGAGTGTCCGGAAGAGCGCGACTCGTGGCCCGGTTGATCGGCCGAAGTGGCGACCGGCAACCTTATGCCTCATCGTTCTCTGCCACCTCCTCGCCGCCCTCAGCGGGTTCGCCGGTCACGGAACGCGCTTGCTCAGGCGAAACGAGCCCGAGCGCTTCCAGCCGCTCGTAGAGCTCGCTGAGAGATTTCTGACCGAAGTTCCGGATCTTCAGCAGGTCTTTCTTGGGCATGGCGAGCACCTCGCCCACCCTGTTAATACCTGCTCGCTTGAGGCAGTTCAAGGTGCGAGCGGACAGGCCAAGCGACTCGACCGGCGTGTTGTACGGGCCAGCTGCGAGTCCCATCGCGGCCGCGCCCTCGGCGGCGCCGCCGTCCTTCTCGAGGTTGCTGAACAGGTAGAAGCGCTCCATGAGCTGGTTGGCCGCGACCCGCACCGCGTCCATCGGGGAGATCGTGCCGTCGGTCCAGACTTCCAGGACGAGCCGCTCGAGGTTCGTGTGCTGCCCAGCCCGCGTGTTGTCTACCCGCACGTTTACCTTGCGGATCGGGCTGTAGATCGCGTCCACCGGCAGCACGCCGATCGGAAGGCCAGCGTCGTGGGATGCCGGGACATAGCCGGTGCCCTGTTCGACGTTGAACTCGACCGACAGCCGGGCCTTCGCTGAGTCAAGCGTGGCGATGTGAAGTTCCGGATTGACGATTTCAAAATCGGACGAGGTCATGATGTCGCCGGCGCGCACCTCACCCTCGCCTTCCACCTCTAGCCGCAGACGGCCCGGGCGGTTGGCAAGCGAGCGCAGGCGCACCTGCTTGATGTTCATGAGGATCTCGCCGACCTCTTCTTTGACACCGCTGATCGTCGAGTATTCATGCAATACCGAATCGATCTTCACCCACGTCACCGCGGTGCCGGGCAGCGAGTTCAGGAGCGTCCGGCGCAGGGCGGTGCCAAGGGTCATCCCCCAGCCACGCTCCAGCGGCTCGGCGACGAAACGGCCATATGTGTCCGTAGTCTCTGCGACATTGATCGCGAGCTTCGGGATCTCGGCCGTGACGGACGGCGCCTCCTCGGTCGTGGTCTGTAGCCCGTACATGTTTTCAAGCATCGATCCGATTACCTTTCGGCGAACTGCCCGGAGACGTCAGCCCTGGCTGACGGGCCGCGGCCGCTAAAGCCGCGCTCAGGGCAGGTCCGCCCTTACCGCCGGGAGTAATACTCAACGATCGGCCGCGTGTCGATCGAAGTGTCAATGTCGCTCGGGGCGGGCAGCGCAACCACCTTGCCCGTTACATTCTTCTTGTCGAGTTCGAGCCACTGCGGCACCGGCCGCTGAGGCAGGGACTCGACCATGGTCTTGTAGTAATTGGACTTCGTTGACTTCTCGCGCCAGCTGACGGAATCGCCGGACTTGAGGGTCAGCGACGGGATATTCACGGCCCGGCCGTTCAACCTGAAATGCCCATGCCCGACCATCTGCCTGGCCTGCTTCCGGGAGCCCGCGAACCCGAGCCGGTAGACGACGTTGTCAAGGCGCCGCTCCAGCAGCTCCATCAGGAGCTGGCCCGTGGAACCCTTCGTTCTGGAAGCCTTCCCGACGTCGTTGCTGAACTGGCGCTCGAGAAGTCCGTAAATGAAACGTGCCTTCTGCTTCTCCCTGAGCTGCATCCCGTGCTCAGAGATCCGTCTTCGTGAGGCGCCTTCGCGGGTCTGCTCGCCAGGCGCAGACCGCCGCTTCTCGACCGCGCAACGCGGTGTGAAGCACCTTTCGCCCTTGAGGAAGAGCTTTGTACCCATGCGTCGGCATAGCCGACAGACCGGACCCGTGTATCGACCCATTCTTCTTTCGTTGCCTCCGTTAGCTGGAGATCACCGCATCCGTCCAAGGACGGTATGCCTTCAAGATTTCTGAGTTGGAATCAGACCCGGCGCTCTTTCGGCGGCCGGCAGCCGTTATGCGGTGAGGGAGTCACGTCGCGAATGCTCGTGATCCTTAGTCCGCTTCCCTGCAGGGCCCTTACCGCAGACTCGCGTCCGGCGCCAGGGCCCGTGATGAACACCTCGACGCTGCGCAGGCCATGTTCCATGCCCTTGCGCGCCGTCTCCTCCGCCGCTCTTTGGGCGGCGAACGCGGTCCCCTTTCGGGAGCCCTTGAACCCGACCGCGCCCCCGCTGCCCGACGAAACGACGTCGCCGTTCATGTCGGTGAGCGTGATGATCGTGTTATTGAAGGTCGCGTTCACAAATGCGCGGCCCTGCGGAACGTATTTCTTCTCGCGCTTGCGCGTGCGAGTCCTAGGCATGTGTTCCTCTACTTCTTGGCTACGGTGCGCCGCTTTCCAGCAATCGTGCGGCGACCGCCGCGCTTGGTTCGTGCATTGGTCCGGGTGCGCTGTCCTCGCACCGGCAGGCCACGACGGTGTCGCGTTCCCCGATAGCACCCGATGTCGATCAGGCGCCGGATGTTCATCTGCACCTCGCGGCGCAGATCGCCTTCGATCTTCCTGCCGCTCTTGTCGAGAGCAGCGCGGATCCGGCTAAGCTCGTCATCCGTCATATCCCGGACACGCGGGTTCGTGGTGATATTTGCGCCCTCGAGGACCTTCTTGGCGAGCGCCGGACCCACGCCATAGAGCTTCTGCAACGAATGCTCGACTCTCAAGTTGTCCGGGATATTGACACCTGCGACTAGCGCCATACTCTGCGTTTACCTCACTGCCGGTACGCCCCGATCACATCGGGGCGCCCCTACTATCCTTGCCGCTGCTTGTGACGCCGGTTGGCGGTGCAGATGATTCGCACCGTGCGGTGTCGCCTAACGACCTTGCAGCTCGGGCAGCGCGGCTTGACCGAGGCCCGTACCTTCATCGTTTTCTCCACTAACCTGGTCCCCTCGTCCCGATCAGGTCGAGGTTGCCGGTTATCCCGATGCTATCGGGATGTTTCGACGCTATTTGAACCGGTAGGTTATCCGGCCTCTGGACAGGTCATAGGGCGAAAGCTCTACCAGGACGCGATCGCCCGGCAACACGCGGATGAAGTTCATGCGGATCTTGCCGGAAGCATGGGCCAGCACAGAGTGGCCAGTCGGCAACTCCACGCGGAAGACGGCGTTTGGCAACGCCTCCACGACTGTCCCTTCGACCTCGATCGCTTCCTTTTTTGGCACGCTTCTCCTAGCTAATCTGCTCCCTTGACCGGTCATTCGACGGTCAACACTTCCGGACCGTCCCCGGTTATGGCAATCGTGTGTTCGAAATGCGCCGAGGCCGACCCGTCGAGGGTTACTACCGTCCAACCGTCATCGAGCGTTCTCGTTTTCCAGTCACCCAGATTGACCATCGGCTCGATCGCGATAGCCATCCCGGGCCTGAGCAATGGTCCCTGGCCTTTGTTTCCGTAATTCGGCACCTGCGGAGGCTCGTGCAGCTTCCGCCCGATGCCGTGACCTACGTACTCCCGGACCAGACCAAAGCCCAGAGGACTTATGTGGCCTTCGACCGCGGCCGAGATATCGCCAACCCGGTTGCCTGGCCGGGCCGCCTCGATACCGAGGTCAAGTGCTTTTTTCGTTGCATTCACCAGAGCTTCTCGCTCAGGCGTCGTTCGACCCGCTATCAGCGTCACTGCAGCATCGCCGTGGAACCCGTCCACGATCGCGCCTGCATCGATGCTGACCAGATCGCCCTCCTGTATCAACCGGTCGCCGGGAATGCCGTGAACGATCTCCTCGTTCACTGACACGCAAATCACCGCCGGGTACCCCATGTAGCCGAGGAACGACGGCTTTGCTCCGAGCGCCTTGATTTCGCTTCTGGCCAACCGGTCGAGTTCACGGGTGGGCATCCCGGGCCCGATCGCGCTAGCGAGGACTTCGAGCGTTCGCGCAACAACACGCCCGGCATCGCGCATCGACCTCAACTCCCTGTCCGACTTTATCGTGACTCCGGGAGCAGCCGCTGGGTCGAATACACG
>JACQUF010000281.1 GCA_016210435.1 Chloroflexota bacterium | reverse complement strand
TCGCGATCTGGCCCTCTTCAGTTCCGCCCGCGCGGCCGTCAGCTCCGATATGGCGGCCAGGCCAGATGCAATGTGACGCGCCGCTCGCATGACCCGTTTCTCGGCCTCCACGAGCGGATCGAAACGAACCGCGCGCTCACCGTCGCCCACCCGCGCCTCCCGGTTCACGATCGCCAGCCTGGCAGCGATCTCCTCGCGCACGGCGCTTTCAAGGCGGTCTGCCCGGATGCTCGAGTGCGCCGCCCCATCTACCGTTCTCGAAGGGCATTCGTAGTAACGGTAGACACGCCCCGTTGTCGTGCCGTCGCTTCTCCGCCAGCGCCGCTCCCTCGAAAGGCCCCGTAACAGTCGCCCGCACTCGCCGCAGAGGACGAGCCCCGCAAGCACATACACGACGCTGACGCGTGCACGACTCGAAGGCCGTCTCTCGCCGAGAAGCTCCTGCGCCCGCCGGAACAGCACGCCGTCAACGATTGCCGGGTGATTTCGAGGTATTCGGACGGCATTGCGCTTGTAATCACCGATGTACACCGGATTGCGCAACAGTCCGGCGAGCGTCACGGTCGACCACGCGCTCCCGGCGCGCGTCCGGACGCCGCGACGGGCAAGTTCCTGGGCGATTCGCCGCAGCCCGGGAGGCTCGCCGGACGCCGGCTGATGGGTCCCGGCGTACAGCTCGAAGATCTCCCTGACTATCGCCGCCTCTGCAGGTTGAGGCTCGAGAACCCCATCAAGACCCTTTCGATATCCGTATGGTGTGCGGCCGAGCACCTCTCCCCGGGATGCCTTCGAAGAGATGGCTTCTCGTATCCGGCCTTCCCGCCCACTCGCACCGGTGCCGGCCCTCAACTCTTTGATTCCGATCTCGATCGGGTCGAGCAGCGGCGAAGTCATGCAGCGGACTTCTGCTCCAAGGCGTTCGATCTCCAGTACGCGGTCCACGAATTCGTCCAAGCTATTCGCCAGGTGGTGGCTGTTCGGAATCAGCACCGCCTCAGGGGGAAGAGCGGAGTCGAAAGTCGTGCGCAGCGCCTGGTACAAGGAGTCCGCGGCCGGCTCGGGACTGCCGTCGATCCCTACGACTCTCAAAAGCTCATGAGAACGATCGCGGCAATACTGCTCGAACTGGAACCCGGGCGGTCTTCGCGTGTTGAAACCGGACAATTCGACATCGGGCCGGTACAGCCCAATCACACGCACGCCTACGTCGCCAGGAGGATCCGCCCGCAGCTGCTGCAGATCACCAGAGCTTCCGAGTCCTTGAGCTTCGAGGTCTCTCGCAGCGGCAGCTTGAGCCGGCGCGGGCACTGGCAGATGCCGCGCTCAACGCGCACGACCGCGAGGCCTTCTTTGCGTTTCAGGATCGAATCGTACATTGCGAGATCGGCGGGACTGATATCTTTGGCGATATTGCCGCGCTGGCGCTCGAAGATCTTGTAGTCCCTCGCAACCTTCTGGCTGGATTCCTTGAGCTGGGCCCCACGCTTCTGCCACTCGGCTTCCTTTTGCGCGAGCTGAACCTTGAGGGAGTCGTACTGCTGGTTGGCTTCCTGGCCCGCGAGCGCCGCGGGCACCGCGGCTTCTTCGGCCTGCGCCAGGTTGCGCTTCGCGTTGTTGTGCTCTTCCTGGAGCGCAGTGAGCTCCCGCATGTTTGTGATGTTGCCCGAGTAGAGGCGGGTCTCCAGCGTAGACACGCGCTCGCGGAACAAGGCGGCGTCGGAAAGCAACTTGTTGTGCTGGACCCTGGCTTCAGCCAGATTCATGCGCGCCGCTTCGGTCTCGGCGCGAAGGGCGGGCAGACCTGCCTGCGCCTTCAACTCGACCGCAAGTTTCTTGTACGCCTGACGCTGCTCGGCCAGACGCTTGTCGATTTCCTGGAGGTCAAGGAGTGCGCGTGCTGAGCTCAAATCAATTGATTCCTAGAAACCGCCCTTCGCGGACGTCAAGGTTGCCGCAGGCTGGCTCCAGTCAACTTGCTGGTCCATCTTACCGACCGGTAGAGTACCGTCCATGAACTGTAACCCGGATTCCAAAGAAATGCGCCCCCGTGGATAACTATCACATCCCCGCATTCGTACTCAAAAAGCCAAAGACCCGCATCGTATGCACCCTTGGACCCGCGAGCTCGTCTCAGGAAAAGATCCGCAGCCTGATCGAGGCGGGGATGAGCGTGGCGAGGATCAACCTTTCCCACGCGACCGCCGATATCCATCGCGAGACGATCGCAAACGTGCGGGCCGCGGCCAACGACGCAGGGCTTCCCGTCGCCATCCTAACCGACCTGCCCGGTCCCAAATACCGTCTCGGAACCTTGCCGTCGGAAGGCATCGATGTCGAGGCAGGGCAGTCATTCACGCTAACCAGCGGGCAGGACTCGTCGAGCCGGGACGCGGTGCCGGTCCTCCCGGAAGGACTTGTCAGGGACGTGCAGGCAGGCGACGAAGTCCTGATCGACGACGGCGCGATCCGAATGATCGTCGACACCACGCGTGGGGATCGCGTCCGTTGCACAGTGGTCGATGGTGGCCTGATGAAGTCGCGGAAGGCGGTCGCCGTTCCCGGGCGCGTCTCGCACCTGCCGTATCTGACCGAAGAGACGCTCCACGCACTCGATTTCTCGATCGACCAGGAAGTCGATTTCATAGGCCTGTCATACATAAGGACGGCCGACGATCTGCATCGCGCCCGGACCTACGCGCGCGAGCACGGGCTCAACGCGCAGCTGATTGCCAAGATCGAACTGCCCCAGGGCGTCGAGAACATGGACTCGATCCTGGAGGAAGCCGACGGCGTGATGGTGGCCCGCGGCGACCTCGGGGTCCAGATGCCGTTCGCCCAGCTCCCAGGCGTGCAGAAGCGACTGATCCGTCGCGCAAATGAGCTGGGCAAGGTCGTGATCACGGCGACCCAGATGCTCGAATCGATGATCCAGGCGCCGACGCCCACACGGGCAGAGGTTGCGGATATCGCGAACGCCATTCTCGACGGGAGCGATGCCGTGATGCTCTCCGCGGAAACCTCGATCGGCAAGCATCCGATCGAGGCGACCTCGGTGATGGCGGAGACCGCCCGCGAAGCGGAGAAGCTGCTCGATCACGAGATCTTGGTGCGCCGCCGCGCGGCGCGCATCGAACGGCATGTCGACGAAGCGATCGCCTATTCCGCGTGCTGGGCTGCGGCCGAGATCAGGGCAAGTGCGATCGTCGCATTCACCGAGTCCGGATCAACCGCGGCGCGTGTCGCCGCGTTCAGGCCCCAGGCGCCGATTCTTGCGCTGTACCGTGACCCTGCTGCCGGCCGCAGGCTGGCACTCAGGTGGGGTGTCACGTCCCTCGAAGCGCCCAAGTTGAACAGCGTGCCTTGGATGTTCCACGAGGCTTCCAGAGCGGCCCGCGAGACGGGGTTCGCCAAAGATGGGGATTACATTGCCGCGGTCGTAGGCATGCCGATCGGCGTCCCGGGGAACACGAACCTCCTGCGGATCATTCGTGTTCCGGAGCCCAGGCCTCCATTCCCACGAACTGTTGATGGCGAGGTGCCGCAGACCGCTGTCCGGCGCCGCGCACGGGCGAGACCGGGCCCGAAAAAGCGGTCCCGCTAGCGGCGATCACCCTCCCCTTCGTCCCCTCCCGTCAAGGGAGGCAGATGGGTGGGTCGCGTCACGAAGGCCTGCCTCCAGATCCGCCAGCACTCCCGGCGCGGTCGGCTCGTGGCCGTAGCAAGCCGCGTTGAATCGTTCGGTCATCAGGCTCACCGGCGCGCCAGGCAGCGCCTCCGACAGATGCGGCACGAGTTCGGTCGGTGTGAACGATCTCTGGAACTTCATCCCCTTCCGGATCGCTTCCGACAGGTAATCGAAGTACAGGCGAAAGACCTCGGTAATTCCCGGCTGCCCCTGCGGGTAGAGCCAGATTTCCGGCCCGGGGCGCGGCTGGCGACCGTAGCCGGGCCACAGGCGCGCCAGTAAGGCAGCCAGATCGTGTGCAGGGTCCACTCCGTCCCGAATCGTCTCCCTATCGACCGTTTCCTCTCCCCGCTCGGATCCCCGCCATTTTCGAAACACAACGATCAACAGGTACAGGATGCCGAGCACGACAAGCATCATGAGCGGGTACTGGATGATCGTCAGGATCAGCTCGATGATGTCGGCGCCGACCGTCTTGCCGCCTTCCGCCACCGCGGTGGCGTCCGGTACGAATGGGCCGGGGGGCTGCTCGATCCTTACCGGCTTGGGAGTCCCAAACAGGTCGCGAAGCCATCGCATCAATATGAAGAGGCCGGTCACGATCCACCGGAGCGGAAGGCTGACAAGCCAGAGCAATCCGTCCCGCGCCGCCGCCGCAGCTACTCCCATCAGGCGAAGCGGTCCACCACCGTAAGCGCTTCCGGCAAGCCCGAGGAGCACGCCGATCGTCAGGATCCCACCGACAGCCGCGGCGATTACCTTGCTCCAGGTCGCCAGCATGCGCTTGCCCGCGGCATCGGCGAGGTGGCCGAACGCCATGCCGGAAAGCGCGGCTGCAAAGAACGGGAACAGGACATTGCGGGCGCCAATGTCACGGTGGGCACCAATCTCCACGATGAGCGCCACGGCGATGACCATCACGCCGATCCGAAACGTGCGCCGAAGTTTTTCCCACGCGGGGTCGTCGGTGATCAGCATGATGCCCCTTCGCCAGAGGAAGATCGCGAACACCGCACCGAAGATCGCGGTGGCGACCCCACGTCCGGGCATCCCACCCTGGACAAGTTCGGACACCCACGTCCACTGAAGTCCGGCGAAACCGTCGCCGCTGCGCGCGGCAACCGCGGCGTAGACGACGACCAGCCCGAGCCCCCCCTGCAGCAACGCGAGCGTCGCAGTCTCGCCGCGAATGCCGAGCGCGACCCAGCCGACCAGCATCGCTCCTCCAAGCAGGAGCGTGACGATCCCCCAGCTGAGCGGGGCGCCGCCTAGCTGTAGCACCAGCCCGATCAGCGCGGCGAGCACGTAGAGCCACGCGGCCTCGGCAACCATCAGGGCCGCGTAGAGCAGCTTTTCCCTATTGGCGTCCATGCCGCCCGTCGCTCGCTTTCCTGTTTTCAGGCAGATCGAACCGTTGCCCGGCGTTGAGTACCGTCATTCCGGGCGTGGCCGACGGCGGGACGTCCTCCCCAACATAGAGGGCCACCGTGGGATGGCCGTGGCGGGCAAGTTCCGCGCATTCAGCGGCAAGCAGCGCGGGAAAGACCGCGGAGACCGCGACGATGGTCGCCCCGAATGGGATGCTCGTTCTTTCCGCATCCAGCACGCGGTCCAACCTGCTCATCGAGATCGGACGGACCATCGCGAGCGATTCGAGGATCGTGCTGAGGCGTGCCGGGTCTGCGCCCGGCGGGATCACCATCCGCGCATCTTCGGACAACGGGATGGCGTTGCTGATCAGGCCGATCCGGTGCCCGAGGTCGACGGCATGGACCGCGACCGAGGCCGCGGCGGTGACGACTCTTTCCAGCATCTGTGGCGAATACCCCTCCCACGGCTTCTCGCTCGTGTCCACGTCGACGGCTATCACGACCGCCTGAGCGACACGGTGGTCGTACGTGCGCACGAGCAGGTCGGCGCGCCGCGCGCTCGCCTTCCAGTCGACCCTGCGCATGGAGTCTCCCGTCATGTATTCGCGAAGGCCTGCCGGACGCGTCGTGTCTTCCCACAACCGTATGCGACTTCGCGCGTCGCCGATCGGCCTGGGCGAGGGGATTTCAAAGTCTGGCAATGGCACGGTCCGCGGGTAGACGATCACCGCGTCCCTGGGGTTGAAGTCGCGCGAGGACCGAAACAGCCCGAAAAGGTCACCACTCTCGAGGCGGGCCGGTCCGAATACGAGATACCCCCGGCGTTCGGCTTTTACCCGGTACCGGAGGCGGACACGCTCGTACCAGCCGATGCTCACCGTGCGTGTGAGGATCCTGGCGTCCGTCCGTTCCTCCATTGCCAGTCCCGCGCTCTCAACCCTGAGCTCGACCGGGATCGCATCGACGAGTCTCAACCATGGCAGGGGCAAAGGTTTCTTGTTGACCACGCTGAAGCTGAGATCGAGCTCCTCCCCGGCGAAAACCCGGTCCGACGAGAGTTCTCGTGCGAAGTCGACCTCTTCGAGCGAAAGCCTTGCCCACGCCCGAGCGCCGACGGCGACGACAGTCGCCATCGCGCCGAGGGCAACAACGAGAGGCTGCCGCGCAAGGATCCCGGCGATCACCACGGCCAGGAGCAGGACGGCCCACAGCTCGCCCCACAGGTCTGCGAGCAGATCGGAGCGCGTGGCAACACGGCGCAACAGTCCCGGTGGCTGGTTCCCCCACCAACCCCAGGTCGTCCGTACTCGGTCTCGCGCTAGCCGGTCCAGGACCGGGCCGCCCGGCGAAATCACGTATTATCCCTGGCGCTGTATCGGCACCGGCACGTTGCGGAGAATATCGTCGAGCACCTGCGGTGCGCGCCTGCCGCGCAGCCGCGCGTGCGAGTTCGGTATCAGGCGGTGATTGAGGACCGGCCCGACAAGTCGCTTTACATCGTCGGGCAGAACGTAGGCGCGCCCATGGATGGCTGCCCATGCCTGCGTGGCTTTGTACAGCGATAGCGAGGCCCGCGGGCTTGCGCCCAGCTGTAGCTCGTCATTCTTGCGCGTCGCCTCGACGATCCGCAGCAGATAGTCGCGAAGTGTCTCGTCGACGATCACGGTCGTGACGGCCTCCCGCAGCCCGTTAAGTTCGGCCATGCTTGCAACAGGTTCCAACGGCGGTACGACCGTCGCATGGTGGAAGCGCTCGAGAATCTCGGATTCTTCCGAATGCGACGGGTACCCGAGCGAGATGCGGAGCATGAATCGGTCGAGTTGGCCTTCGGGGAGCGGGAACGTTCCTTCCATCTCGATAGGATTCAACGTCGCGAGGACCAAGAACGGTTCGGGGAGCGCACGCGTGATGCCGTCGATCGTGACCTGCCGCTCCTGCATGGCCTCGAGCAGTGCGCTCTGGGAGCGTGGAGTTGCACGGTTCACCTCATCGGCGAGCAGGACCTGGGCAAATAC
>JACQUF010000294.1 GCA_016210435.1 Chloroflexota bacterium | reverse complement strand
GTGCGGGACAGGGCGCGCGTCTACTACCACGTTTTCGGCGACACGACGGAAAAACTGGTCGAGGGCGTGATAGATGCGAAGAGGAAAGGATTCACAGCTGTCGGGCACCTGACCCCGTTCCTGGACGAGCGGCACGATGTCCCGTACTTCAAGACTCACGTTGCCAAGATCGAGGACGCCATAGACACGGTGCGACAGTATCGCGAAGCGGTCGGCAAGGATGTTGATCTGTGCATCGAAATTCACAGGCGGCTGACGCCGACCGAGGCGGTCCAGCTTGGTCTCGGGATCGAGAAATACCGCCCGTATTTCTTCGAAGACCCCGTTACGCCAGACAATATCGACGAGATGGCCTACGTGGCTTCGAAGATCAATATCCCGATAGCGACCGGTGAGCGCTTCAACACGCTCTGGGACTTCGAGATGGCGCTCCGCCGGGAAGCCGTTCAGTACGTGCGGCCGGACGTGTGCCTGGTAGGAGGCATCTCGGGAGCGAAGAAGATCGCTGCGCTGGCCGAGGCGAATCACGTCGGCGTGGTGCCGCACAACCCGCTAAGTCCGATTAGCACCGCGGCATGTCTGCAGATTGCCGCGTGCATTCCAAACTTCGCGCTGCAGGAGTATCCGACCGGCGAGGACCGGCCACCCAAGAGCGAGATAGTGTCGGGCGCCGCGCAGCACGACGGGAAAGGGTTCCTCGTCCTCTCGGACAAGCCCGGCATAGGCGTCGAATTGCGACCCGATGCGGCGAAGAAGTGGCCGTACAAGATGCGTGCAGTCGATACGCGGCTTCACCTCGACGGGTCGGTGGTTGATCAGTAGAGCCGCGCAGCGCCCGGGTAGCACTCCGCGCTCGTACGCGCTCCGTCCTCTCCGAAGGCGCCGGCGTGAGGGCGCTCGCCGGATCTGCGTTTTGAACTTCGGATGACTTTTACCGTTGACCAGAATCTAAGCCAGCGAGAACGGCGGATACCGGTCCGTGACGAGCAGGAATGCATAGGCCTGCACGCGTAGCACCCAACGCCCCACTCCGACCACATAGTCGAAAAGGCCGCGAGGGTATCTCCCGGTGAACAAGATTGCGAACCACGCTATGATCACAGCGACTACGGCCGCTATCGTCAGGAATATCAGAACGACATAGTGCGGAATCGCGAGGAGCCATTTCACGAGGGGTAGCCATCGGTTCAGGTCCCGTTTGGCGTCCGGGTAGTCGACATCCAGGTGCACCGCCTGATGTTCATCGGTTGACGGATATACGTCGGTCAGTAGCGCCAGATAGGTCCAGATTCGAGTTCCGAATCGAGTGAGTTCGACGTTGAAATCGAACCACCAGCGCGGGTACTTCTGGCGAAACAAGATCACCAACAACACGGCGAGAAACAGCACTCCGCCTCCACCGCCTCCAAACGCCTGCCCTCTGTCGCCCCAGTCCCAGTTCCAGTACCCGCCACTGATGGCCACCGCGACAACCGCGACCGGAATGATCCAGATGATGCGGAAGAATGTGGTCAGCCGATGCAAGGGCCGGTCCGGATAGTCGATCGAAAGCCTGAGCGCGTAGGGCGTTGCTGGCGGTTGCTGCGTCAAGGTGAGTCCCCCTTCTTCCTGGCGTCGCCATCCGTCCGGGGAATCATAAGCCCGCCAGCGTGAACCGGCGCCAGCCGAGCGTTATCATGCCCGCAGACCCTCTGTGGGAGGAGGACGACGTGGGGACCGCCGCGGATACCTCGCAGCAGGCCAACGCCCGCGTCCCCGGGTTCTTGCGGGACTACGTCGCTCGCACTCGCGAGTTCAGCCGGAACGCCAATCTCTACGTCCTGCACGTGATCGGCATGGACATGATCCATGGCTCGTTCAACGTGCTGTTCAACCTCTATCTCCTGGCGATCGGCTTCGATGTTCGATTCGTCGGGCTGCGGCTGATGATCGGCTTCATCGCATCTGCGGTCACAGCTACCGCGGCCGGGATGGTGTCCGACCGTATCGGCCGTAAGGCCTCGTTCATCCTGGGCGATGGCGTGGGCGCGGCCCTCGGCCTGATACAGATCAACACGACGAGCGAATGGGTCTTGCTGGCGGGTCCCGCGGGGGGCGCGTTCTTCGGCAACCTGCACCACACGTCCGAATCAGCATTCATGATGGAGAACAGCCAGCCCAGAGAGCGGGTCCACCTGTTTTCGGTCGCGAGCAGCTTTCGCACGCTATCCGCCATGGCCGGCGCGCTCATTGCGGGGCTCGTGCCCGCGCTGTTCATCGATGACATCGGACGGGTCAGCGCTTACAGATACGCCACATACGCCGGCCTTGCGCTCTGGTTCCTGTCCCTGATCCCCGCGCTGATGCTGCGGGAAGTGCGCATTAAGGGACCGCTGGGGAAGGCTTCATCGAAGAGCCGTCGCGGATTCCACCCGAGAGCGATGTTCTCGGGAATCAGTCATCCTGGCCGGATCGCGTTCTTCGTCCTGACGACCGCCCTGATCTATTTCGGGACATCCGCGATCGTGCCGCTCATGAATGTGACGTTCCATGAGGGCCACGCGCACGCGGGCGAAAGTGAGATCGGGGTCATCTTTGCGATCGGTGAGGGCGCGTTAGCGCTTGCGATACTGGCGGTGCCATTCCTGGCGATGCGCATGCTGAAGGTCGATGCAATTGCCGTGACGCGCCTTATCGCATTGCCATTTGTGCTTGGAATTGGCCTCGTGCCGCTGATTTTCCCGGAGGGTTCCGTCCTGATCCTCCTGATGGCGGCGTCCTACGTGGGCAGGGTCGCAATTTTCCGGATGGGATTCCCGCTCGATGAGGCATTCAACATGGAAGTCCTCGACCCCAAAGAGCGGGCGACGGCCACCGGTCTTGAGATCGCGCTCGGCGCGGCGCTGTCGGCGCCTGCGATTGTGCTCAGCTCCCGCCTTATGGATTCCGGTGACTTCACCACGCCGTTCGTTATTGCCGCCGCGGCGTACCTGGCGTCCACCGCCATCTACTGGATCGCATTCCGGCGGCTCGAAATGCGAGTTGGCAGGGAGCGGACCGCGCAGGTTCTGGCTCAGCCTGTGCCGGCCGCCGCGCCGGCGCCGGCTTCAGGCACATAGACCGGCCGATCACGGTAACTTGACGGGTCCCGGACCGTGCAGCCAGAATCGGCGACGTCCATCGACCGATCCCTCACCGGCTCCCGACATGGTCGGGACGCGCCCTCTCCCCGTTGGGGCGAGGGGAGCACAGGCCAGGAGAACTGAATGATCTACGAGCTGCGGATCTACACGTGCTTCAGCGGCCGCTTGTCGGCCCTGCACAAGCGGTTCCAGGACCACACTTGCAAACTGTTTGAGAAGCACGGCATCAAGAACATCGGCTACTGGACGCACGCGATCGGCCCGTCGCGCAACCAGCTTGTCTACATCGTTGCGTACCCGGACCTGAATGCGCGCCAGCAGTCGTGGAAGAACTTCCGCGCGGACCCGGAATGGGTCAAAGTCGCGGCGGATTCAGAAAATGACGGGCTGATCGTCGAGGACGTCGAGAACCGGCTGCTGGAGCCGACGCCCTACTCGCCCTTGCAGTAGTCAGGGCAAGGCGTTTCAGACGGCAACCCAAATACGCGTCGCGCCCTGCACGAAAAACCTCCTTTGAGTTCTCCCACGAAGTGAGGGGAGGGCGGTCCGGGGTCCCGGTTAGGAAGCAGTTACCCGAAGGCGTTGGAAATCGCTTCGGCGTCGCGCTACCAGGCGGTTCGTCGCCGCAGTCCACTCCGACGCGGACCGCGTGAGGAGAAGACCTTTCGCCCATGCTGCCCCACTGGCTTGCCCGCTGCAATTGCGAGCGGAGAACTTGCGGCGGTCGCCGGCAGAAGCTGCGAGTCTACGACCGGGACACGGCGCTTGATCAGCCGCTCGATGTTCCGCAGCTTGTCCATTTCCTCCCAGGAGCAGAAAGAGATGGCAGTGCCGCTCGCACCGGCGCGGGCAGTGCGGCCGATGCGGTGTACGTAAGCCTCGGGCTCGTCGGGCAGATCGAAGTTGATGATGTGCGAGATGGCGTCCACGTCGATGCCTCGAGCGGCGAGGTCCGTCGCTACGAGGAACCGGACGCGGCCTGAACGGAATCCCTCGAGCGTTCTCTCGCGTTCGTTTTGCGACTTGTTGCCGTGCAGCGCGGACGCTTTGATCTGGTTCAGCCCCAGGGTACGGACCAGCCTGTCCGCGCCATGCTTGGTGCGCGTGAAGATCAGGGCCCTCGACATTTCGGGTCGATTCAAAAGGCCGCTTAGCGTCGAAGGCTTCGCCGCGCGCTCCACGAACACGACGCTTTCGTCGATCCGCAGCGCATTGGAAGCGACCGGTGTGACCGCGACATTCACCGCGTCTGTCAGCATGCTCTCTGCGAGAGACGTCACTTCTCTGGGCATCGTCGCTGAGAACAACAATGTCTGGCGCTTTGCGGGCAATGCCCTGATGATCTTCCGGACATCCACTATGAAGCCCATGTCGAGCATCCGGTCCGCTTCATCCAGGACAAAAACCTTGACCTCTTCGAGCCGCACGTACCCCTGTCCCATGAGGTCCAGGAGCCGGCCCGGAGTCGCCACTAGGATGTCAACTCCGCGCTTGAGATCGCGTACCTGCAGGTCCTGGCCGACTCCGCCATAAACTGCGGTGCAGGAAAGGCGCAGGTTGCGCCCGTAGACCTTGAAGCTGTCACAGATCTGAAGAGCAAGTTCGCGAGTAGGTGCAAGAACCAGCGCGTGAGGCATCCGTGGGCGGGCGGGTTGTGCCTGCGCGGCCAGGGTCTGGAGTATCGGCAGCGCAAAAGCCGCGGTCTTGCCGCTGCCCGTCTGAGCGCATCCCATGAGGTCACGCCCTTCGAGGAGCCGGGGAATGGCCTGCTGCTGAATCGGGGTGGGCTGGACGTAGTTTTCAGTTCTTACTGCACGGAGGAGCGGGTCCATCAATCCGAGATCGAAAAACGACAAAGTAGGAATGGTCATGCTCTTTCAGAGGCTGGTTAGGCCGT
>JACQUF010000277.1 GCA_016210435.1 Chloroflexota bacterium | reverse complement strand
GAAATACCCCCCGGGCGGGATCGAAAAACCGATCACCGAAAGATCGTTGCCGCTCGATACGACCGCCTGGTACGGCTATTCAAAGGTTCTTGGCGAACATCTCGTTGACCGGTACGTGCGGGCAGATAAGGTTCCCACCACGGTATTTCGTTTCCCCTATGTCTGGGGCGCGGGCGAAGTCCTGAATTTCCCGCAATTTCGCCTTTCTCACTTCCTCAACGAGTTCGCCAGCCGCAGGGACAGGGAGGGCCGGGCGACATACGGGCGGCTAAAGGCGTTGGACGACGGCCGGGAAAGGCTCGTCATTGCCTGCGATGAGAATGGCAGGCCCTACAAGAAGCATTGCATCGAGGTACGTGACATCGTCCATGCCTTCGACGCCGCCGCCGGCAACGCGCGCACCCACGGCAAGACTTTCCAGCTCGCGGCGCCCAGTCCATTCTCGTGGGACGAAGCAGTGCCTTATCTGGCCATGAAGCTCGAGCTGCCGTATTCAAAGGTCGACCTGGCGGGAACCAACCCGGCCTTCTACGAGTTCGATATTTCCGCAGCCAGAAAAGCGTTCGGCTATAACCCTCAGATAGATATTTTCAAGATGATCGACGAGGCGGTCCGATTCGAGCATGAGGGGGGAGGAGACCTCATCCCAACCCGCGTCTAGCTGTGTCCTGACTACCTCTCGCCCTTATGAGACGCTGTGGTGAGCCTGCCGAACCAGGGTGCGGGTGAGGGCGCCGGGGCTTGTCAGTAGACGGCGCGAGGCGTAAACAGGTGGCCCCACTTACGATCCGAGTCGATTACGAAATCCTGCTCAGGCGCCCCACTCTGGATGATGCCGAGCAGTTGTTCAACATGTTCGACGCGAATCGAGAGCATTTGAGCCGGTGGGACGGCCCATGGCTCGACAAGATCAAGACGGTCGCCGATCAGCGCAGGGCGATCGCCGAATATCTGAAGCCGGAAACCGAAGACGTCGATCTGTTCATGCTCATCATCTATCGGGGGATACTTGCCGGGACGCTCAGCGCGCGTGGCCTCGGTTCCGCGGACAAAAACGGCTACCTGGGTTTTGGCCTCTCTGCGACTGCCCAGGGCCGGGGCATCATGACGCGGAGCTTGCGCGCCGCGCTCGACTACGCATTCCGCGAGTGCGGAATGAAACGCATGAGCATTCACGCGGCGACCGGGAATCTTCGAAGCCGGGCGGTAGCTTCCAGGCTTGGGTTCACGTTCATGGGGGTGGACCGTAGATCGCTGCTTGTCCGCGGCAGGTACATCGACAAGGCGGTTTACACGATGCTGGCGCAGGACTGGCTGCGTCGCAGGGCAAGGGAATCGGCACGGCGGCGGGCGCCGGCATGAGGTCGATCGCGATCGACGGAGTCCTCCGGCTCAGAGATCCCCTGATTTCGGATGCAGAAGAACTTTATCGGCTTGTTGATGCCAACCGCGACCACCTCAGCCGGTGGCTGCCATGGGTCTCGCAGTTGCGCAGCGTTGCGGACGAGCGGGCGTGGATTCAGGGACGTCTTGCGCCGGGCGCCAGCGAAACAGAGCTCGCGCTGGTCGTGCTCGAAAACGGCGCGATCGTAGGAGCGCTCGGGATTGCCGGGCTAGGTTCACCCAGCCGGGCGTGTGAAATCGGCTACTGGCTCGCACGGTCAGCCCAGGGTCGCGGCGTCATGACCCGCGCCTGCCGTGCGGCCCTCAAGTACTGCTTCGAGGCCCGCTCGATGAATCGCGTCCAGGTCCGCGCTGCGCTAGACAACGTCCGAAGCCGGGCGATACCGGAACGGCTGGGGTTCGCGTTCGAAGGTATCCAGAGGCAGGCGACGCTTGTGAGCGGGAGCTACCAGGACCTGGCCGTCTATTCGCTGCTGGCGTCTGAGTGGCAAGCGCTTGCCGTGGAGCGGTAAGCGCGTTTTGCTTTGCGCGCCAGGCTATGGAGAAATTCCGGCGAAAAGTCGGCGCCATTAGGCCAAGTCAGACCGGGCCACGGGACCGGACTTCGGTACCATACCCCAATTCCCGGAGAGCGTAGATGGCCGAAAAGGCCGCGACCAATCCAGCCGAACCCGCGAACGTCACCCCGGACGCGCAAGCCGTCCCCCGCGCTGGGGCCTTCTATGCGCGACTCGGCGCACTCGCATCTCCCGGATACCGGCGCTTCTGGTTTGGCTCCTGGGCCGCGGTGGGCGGCACTCAGCTCGCCACCGCGGGTACCGGCTGGCTGGTGTCGGAGCTCTCGGATTCGCCGTTCAACCTCGGTGTCGTCGGCGCCGCCACTGCCATACCAACGATCCTGATCAACCTGTTCGGCGGCGTGATGGCCGACCGGCTGGACCGCAAGCTCCTGCTGCTCGGCACGTCTACGCTCGCGATGTCCCTGACGATCGTGCTCACCCTGCTCGACGCCACCGGTTGGGTAGTCGTCTGGCACATCGTGGCGATCTCGGTAGGCTTCGGCCTGGTCTACGGGCTTGACTGGCCAGTGCGCCAGGCATTCTTCCCCGCGCTGATCCTCCGCGAACAGATGCGCAGCGCAGTCGCGCTGAATTCGATCCTCTGGCAGGGAACACGCGTGGTTGTTCCCTCATTCGCCGGGATCATGATCGCTTGGCTGGGCACCGAGTCCGTATTCATAGCGAGCGCGGCTGGCTTTTTTGCCATGGCGATGGTCCTGCTCTCACTCAAGGTGCCCCGGACGACCGCCAGTGCTGCCCGGAACGTTGTACAGGAGCTTGGCGAGGGCATTCGCTACATCGCAAGGCAGCGGATATTCGGGGTCCTGATACTTCTCACGTTCGCAAACCATTTCCTCGGCCTGGAATACATCCAGCTCATGCCCGCGTTCGCCAAGGAGTTCTTTCCAGACGACGCGGACGCGGCATCCCGTGCGTTCGGAACGCTCCTGGGCGTTGCAGGCGCCGGGGCAGTGATCGGTACGTTCGTAAGCACGAAGCTCCAGGCGTCGCGTCGCCTGGGCTGGATCACCATCGCGGGGCCGTTCATGCTCGCGTGCGCGGTCTGGGCGTTCGCCGCCGCGCCGGCCTACCTATTCGCTGTCGTGGCGATCTTTTTCGCAGGATTGATGAGTTCGGTCTTCCTGATCAATTCGATGACGGTGCTGCAAATGCGTGTCGAGGACCGGTTGCGCGGCCGGGTTATGGGAATTCATGGGATTACGTTCAGTTTGATCCCCCTGGGCGCCCTTTTCGGCGGCGCGGTCGCTGAAGCGACAGGCGTACGCGTCGCGGTCTCGATCAGCGCAGGGATCCTCGCCGTGATCGTTCTTGTGGTCGCGCTCACCCAGAAGGAATTGCGGGATCTCGACGGGCGGCGACTGTGACGTGAGCCGCGAGTCGTGCGATCCGATATGAACGTCGACGACGTCAGAAAGCGGCTCGAGGCCCGCGAAGAGAGCCTATCGCCATACGCGACCCGTGTCACGAAGTGCATGGGTCGCGCGGTTGCCGAGCCACCCTCCCCGGTACGGACGGATTTCCAACGCGACCGCGATCGGATCATCCATACCACCTCGTTCCGCAGGTTGAAGCACAAGAGCCAGGTATTCATCGCGCCGCTTGGCGATCACTACGTGACCCGGCTTACGCACACCATCGAGGTATCCCAGATCGGCAGGACGATCGCCCGGGCGCTGAATCTGAACGAAGACCTGGTCGAGGCAATCGCGACCGGGCATGACATCGGCCACACACCCTTCGGACACGTGGGTGAGCGGGTCCTCGATGAATTCTTGCCAGGCGGGTTCCACCACAGCCGTCACAGCGTTCGCATCGTCGAAAGCCTTGAGAAAGGCGGCGCGGGGTTGAACCTGACGCGCGAGGTCGTGGAAGGCATTCGCCGCCACTCGAAGCCCCAGGGCCGCTTCCTGGACCAGGAGTCGGTCGATGGCATGTCGCTCGAAGCCCAGATCGTCCGGCTATCCGACGCGGTTGCCTACTTGAATCACGACATCGCCGACGCGCTGCGCGCCGGATTGCTACGGCTTGAAGACTTGCCACGGGAAGCGGTGGAAGTCCTTGGCGCAAGGCACTCCGCCAGGGTAAACACACTGGTGACGGATATCGTTCGTGCTTCCTGGGCGGCAACGGGTCTCGAACCGGTCCGGGAAGGCGAGAAGCCAGTGATCGCCATGTCGGCTGAAGTGGGCCCGGTCGTCACGACTCTCCGGGATTTCATGTTCGAGCGGATCTATCTGCCCCTCGCCGAGACACAGGAGGGCGCGGCCGCGCGGGAGATCGCCGGTCTGCTCTTCGAGCATTACGTGAAGCACCCTGAGGAAATCGTGCCGGAGTTTCGCCGTGCCGACTCGACGCGTGAGCGGATGGCGGCCGATATGGTGTGCGGAATGACCGACCAGTACGCGGTGCGTGCCGCAGAGCGCATCCGGCCGGGGATCTCGAAGGGGTTATTCGAAGGGCGCGTATAGGGGGCTCTTCCGCCTTCCGCCCTCACCCTCCCCTCTCCCGGCGGGGAGAGGGTTGTCCAACAGAGGCGATGGCCCGCCTGCCACGCGGCTCCCCCGGCGGGGAGAGGGTTGTCCAACAGAGGCGATGGCCCGCCTGCCACGCGGCTCCCCCAGCGGGGAGAGGGCTGTCCAACAGAGGCGATGGCCCGCCTGCCACGCGGCTCTTCCGGCG
>JACQUF010000292.1 GCA_016210435.1 Chloroflexota bacterium | reverse complement strand
TGCTCCAGGCGCTGCGATTCCGGGACGTGGATGGCAGGCCGGGCAAGTTCACGGACCATTGCGGGCGCCGGCTCAGCGCCGTTATGCAGCTTCAGGAGGTCCCGGGCGTAGACGACTCCGACGATGTCATCGATGGTTTCCCCGTAGAGCGGGACCTTGGAATGCCCCGACTGGTTTATCAGTTCAATCGCCTGCTGAGGCGATGCGTCCGCCCGAATGGCGACCATGTCAACGCGGGGTCTCATGATCTCCCGAACGCGGGCGGTATCCATGCTCAGCACTGCGCGGATCATCCTGAGCTCGCCACTTTCCGCGTTGAGCCCGGTCTGCTGGAGACGATCGAGGTCCTGGGCGAGCGTCGCAGGCACGCCCTGTGCGGCTGCGGGGGCGATGGAAGGCGCGGGGCCCGCGTGGATTCGCTCCACGCCCGGAAGACGCGTAAGCCGGGCCAGCAGCGGTACCAGCGGGGCCGCGAGGTTCACGGCGCCTTCCAGGCGGATCGCGCCCGCTCCCACATAAAGGCCTGCCACGACCGACGCGAACGCCAGCCCGATCACCGCGACGAGCCATGGCGCGATTCCCCCGCGGGCGCCTAGCGCGAAGGCCAGCGAGAAGGCCGCGCCGAGCGCGGCGACAAACGCTATGGCAGTCGCGCCTGCAGAAGCGCGTGCGTTCTGAGCCACGTTCCGGGCAGCGTGACCATTCGCCTTCTGCGAGCGGCTTGCGTCCGGCACCCTGAGGATCGCGGCGATCACGAGAGCGGTCACGTTGATCGATCCGAAGGCTGCGAGCGCGGCCCAGGCGGCCCGTTCCTCACCGGTCATCGGGCCGCACCGGTTACGTAAGTGAAGGACGGCGCCCTGGACCTATCGTCTGGGTCATCCGAATCTTTCATCGAGGGTCAGCCTGGCTTCTCACCGGCGCCGAGCGGCTGCTCACGGGACGGCGCCGGCCGTGCTGGGACGCCTACGACGGTGACGCCCGGAGGGACATCCTTTGTCGCTACTGACCCAGCGCCGGTCCGCCCGCCCTCTCCGACCGAGATGGGCGCGACGAGCATGGTATCCGAGCCAATGAACGCGTCATCGCCGATGATCGTCTGGTGCTTTGCCGTGCCATCGAAGTTACAGGTGACGGTGCCCGCGCCGATATTGACCCGTTTGCCGAGCGTGGCGTCGCCGATGTAGCTGAAATGACCGACGTGGGTACCTGACCCGATTCTGCTGTTCTTGATTTCGCCGAAGTTGCCGACGTATGCCTCGTCTTCAATCACGGTGCCCGGACGGATGCGGGAGTACGGCCCGATGCTCACGCGCTGGCCGATGCACGCGCCTTCGATGTAGCTGGCGATGACACGAGTGTCATCTTCGACGATTGCGTCGCGCAGATACGAATTTGGCCCGATCTCGCAACGTGCACCAATGCGTGTCGAGCCAAGGAGATGGGTATTCGGACCGATCACCGTGTCCTGGCCAATGCTTATCGCTGCATCAATGTAGACCGTACTCGGGTCGATTAGCGTGACGCCGGCAAGCATATGCTCCGTCCGCGCCCGCTCCCGCATCGCGCCCTCCACAGCTGCGAGCTGGACGCGATCATTGACGCCGTCCACCTCGGTTGGATCGTCAGCGGTGACGGCGTGTACTTTCCTGCCGGAGTCGATTGCGAAGGCGATCGCGTCGGTCAGATAGAACTCGCCGCTATTCGAGCGACGGATCCCGGGCAGCGTGCTCCAGATCCATTCCGCATCGAATGCGTAGCAGCCTGAATTGACCTCTTTGATGGCGAATGTGCCCGCGTCGGCGTCCTTCTCCTCGACGACCGCTGTGACTGCGCCTGACCGGTCCCGCACTACGCGACCCAGGCCGCGCGGGTCGGGGACAACCGCGGTGAGCATGGTGATGGCGGGGCGTTCCCGAAGATGCTCCCGCATGACTTTGTCGAGCGTCTCGGCGCGTAGCAACGGGACGTCTCCGTAAGTGAGGAGGATATTGGCGGCCGAATTCACGGCGTCCTTCGCAGTCAGCAAGGCGTCCGCGGTGCCCTTCGGCTCGAGCTGGTCGACCAACGAGGCCTCTGGGCCAGCTGCGGCGAGGAAGGCTGGCGATTCGGCGGCGCCCGCTGGCACGACCACAACGACCTTGCCGACGCTGGCGGCCCGCAAGGCCAGCGTCACGTGGGCCAGCATCGGGATTCCGGCTACGGGGTGGAGCACTTTGGGCGTGCTCGATTTCATGCGTACGCCCTTGCCTGCGGCAAGGACCACGCCGCACCACTCGGATGCGCCCCGGGAAGCACGCCAGCGAGTTGCCATCGCGGTATACACGATCAGACCCCACCCACCCCCTGTCAAGTTGTCTTCCCTTCCCTTCGCCGCCGCACGTTCGGAAGCCACGTATGCCCTTGCTATACTTCGGACCGGAGAGGTGGCCGAGTGGCTGAAGGCGCCGCTCTCGAAAAGCGGTATACGGAAACGTATCGCGGGTTCGAATCCCGC
>JACQUF010000272.1 GCA_016210435.1 Chloroflexota bacterium | reverse complement strand
CCCCTAAGCAGTATGCCGTCCGTGCCAGACGGAGCGCCCGCAGCTATGTAGAGCGCGACGATCCCCAGCCGCGCGTTGCCCGCACTCGCGAGGCGCTCGAAAGAGACGCGCTCACCCTTGTAGGTGATGACGCTCTCTTCGTTCACGGCCAGCACGACCGCTTTCTCATTCGATACGGCGATCTTCAAGAAATGCCGCGCGGCATCGAACGACGCCAACTGCCCACGAACCTGGATCGCCTTCGGAGTCACTACGACAAGCGACACGATGACGTTGCCATCCGGGTTGTAAGCGGCCTTGTGGACTTCGTCGCCGATATTGACCGGCCTCAGCGACTCTATCGGGTTGCCGTCCTTGGTCAGCGTGGCCTTGTGCTCTCCGTCTCGCGGCAGCCGCAGTTCCACGACTTTCCCCTCGGAGGTTTCCACGACCAGCACGCCAGCTTCCGCATCCAGCTTCCTGACGTGGCCGCGGACTGTTTCGATCTCGGCGCGGCCAACGACAATCGAGATAGCCACGTTGCGGACGACGCCATTTACGACCGCGGCGCGCCAGGCGGCAACTGCCGTCATCCCTGGCCGGATTCCGTCAAATCCAATCTTGCCCGCATCCTTCGATTCCAGCGCAGTTTCATCGGTGAGGATCAGCGTCACGGCTTCGCCCTTGCGCGGGCGCAGAGTCACGGTGTGGTCCGCCGCGCTGACTCCGGAAATGACGCCCTCAGCCCTGAAGCGAGGCGATCGCACGATCAAGCGCACGATTTCGCCTGTCGAGGCCTCGTAGCGTGTACCGGCGAGCACGAGGTCGTTCACCTCCAGCGCGTCGAACGCCGCCTTCTCGTCGTCCTTCACGATCTTGCCGTCGTCTGCGACCGAGACGACAACTACCTCGCCCCGCTCGGGTGCGATCGCAAGTATGCGGTTGTCCCGGTCGATCCTGCGGATGACGCCTTCGATCTTGCGGTGATTTTCGTCCGCTGAATAAGCCCGGATGGCTTTGGCGATCAACCCTTCCGGTTCAATACTGATCGCCGCGCGCAGGCCAGGCTTGAGCTCCGCGGCTTTCGCCGCGATGCCGTTGATGAAGATTTCAGTTGATGGCGCGACCTTCACCGCGACCTTCAGGCCCCGTTCGTCGTTCACGACGATGATGACCGCGACGATGTCATCGAGCCGGGTCTCGAGCTCGACATGCGTAATGACGCCATCGACCTGCTCGATTCTTCCTGCTTCCAGGTTCGCGGCGACATCTTTGCGCAGCCGCGGTTCCGTTACAACGACCCGCTTCGCGACCGGTTTCGAGGGATCGCCTTCTGGATCGAACTCGACATATGCATAGTCGTTGACCGCAACGTCGGCGAGTTTCGCTTCCCCGAGGCCCTTCACCGCGAACTTGGTCGCCGAGGTGATCTCAAAGTCAACCTCGCCACCACCGCGCAGCTGGAGCGTCAGAGAGGCGTCAGTCATGGCGGAGACGGCGCCCTGGACCTGAATGTCCTGCACCCGCCCGCCGCGCTTCCCGATCTCATCGGAGTACTTGGCGCGCAATGCATCAAGTTGTTCCTGCGCGCCCTTCCGGACCCGCTCTGCGTAGCGGTCGCTGTCGTCCTTGACGGTCCCTGCCGCCTGGGCCAGCACGCCAAGGTGGTTGCGGGCGGTGTCTTCGAGCAGATCGCGCAGCCGCGCCGCCCGCTCGATGGCTTCGACTTCCTGGCGATCGCGGATCTCGTCCAGCTGTGCCTGCAGGCGGTCGATGATTTCGTTGGCCCGGGATATGCCCCTGGCTTCGATCCGGTTCGTGACAACATCGCGGCGCGTGATGGCGGTAATTGCCTCGCCCAGGACAGGCAGGGTGACGCCGGCCGGCAGATCGAACGTGACAGTATTGCCGTCGCGATCGAGCACCGTGGCCCTGCCGTTTTCAGCCGCGATCACGATGCCGACGACATGCCGGACCTGGGTGCCTTCCTTGGGCTTGACCAGGATGCTCTTGCCGAGCAGCGACCCGTCCGCAAGCTTCACCGCGGTTGCGGCCAGGCGGTCGCCTACTGCAACGTCCGAGATCGTTGCGGAAACTTCACCGATGCGGATCGTCGTGCCGGCATCGATCTTGAGCTCGATTACGGAGCTGTCCGTGGCCAGTGAGATTGCCCCGGCATCGACCTTGAGGACCGAGCCAAAAATCGCTGTTATGTCGCCTTCGGCGGCGTGCGCCGTCCTGGTCGAGAAGTAAAGGACGGCGATGAAGATCGCGGCGACCGCAAGCCCGATTTCGAGCAGCGTCGCCCTTGTCCGTCCTTTTGGCTGGTCTTGCATTTTCAACCTGCCGTCATTCCGAGGTCCGCAGTCATCCCGATCCAATCCGGGGACTAGAGTCAAGCTAGCCCACGCGGAATTACTCGTGTGTTACCTCCACGAACGCAGCGGATCATGCCTCGGGTAACGCCGTAACCAGCATCAGGCGGCTTTTTTCATTTCCGTTCAGGTCACTTACGACGACTTCTATCAGGTTCGGGCCTGGTTGAAGGGCGACCGTGACCTCGAAGCGTCCGTCCGCGTCGAGCGGGATGATGACCCCGTTGATGCTCAGGACCGCGTCCGCGCGTGTGCGGCCGGCGACAACGATCGCGGTCCCCTTGACGATGGTCTCCTCACCGAGACCGAAGATGTCGAGGGTGAGCTCGCTTCCTGTCGACGAGATGGGCTCGCCGACAGGGGCCGATTGCGTCGGGGTCGGTAACGGACCACGTGGCGTTCTGGTTGGCGTCGGCGTCCCCGCGAGCGGGGTCGGCGATGGCGTACTTCGGGGCAGAGGCGTTGCGCTCGCGGTCGTGGGTGTCATTGCTGGCGTTGGGGAAACCGCGGTCGGTGATGGGGTCGGCGCAGGGGAAGCCGTGCGCTGCGGAGCAGGCGTGCCGCGACTGACCGTGCCGCCGCAGGCGATGATCGCCAGCGTGGCAGCACCAATCAGTGCGTACCCTGCCTTCCGGCTCCAGGTCATGCTCGGGCCCTCCGCGACCGCCCCTCGGCGCGTTCCCTGACGCGCGCGCCAAGCTCGGGGCGAAATTGTCGTTATATAGACGTTACGAATGAGTTACCGGTTCCCGCCCGTTGCGATCGGGTTGATTCGCGGTAGGGCCAGTGTGAACGCGGTGTGATGTCCGGGGTTTGAGTCCGCGAGGCTCTCTACCGTCACTTCCCCGGTCGACCGGTGCGCCAGGGTCTTCACGATGTAGAGGCCAAGGCCAGAACTCGACCGCTCGCGTCGGCTTGCGACCTCCGGGGT
>JACQUF010000037.1 GCA_016210435.1 Chloroflexota bacterium | reverse complement strand
TTCCGATCCACGCCAGCGCCGCGAGACGGCCCGTGACTCAAGTGAGCAGCTCGAACCCCTGACGCTCGAAATCATCGTCAAAGGCGAACGCCGTGCCTAGACCTCGCTCCCGCATGACCTCGAAGCTCACGCAATCGACGAGGCTGAGCCGCCGCGAGCCGGCGGCAAGCAGCGCAGCCATGCCGCGCTCATGCATTCGCGGGCCTACCCATTCGATGTCGAGGAGCGGCGCCACTGCGGCGTGAAAGTGACGCGCGGCGTCAATTCCCAGGCGGCGTTGCATGAGGGAGATAGTCTCTACCAGCACATAGTTGGTAGTGACCGCTTGTTCTCGGCGAGCCACTATCCCGTTCCAGACTTGCGTTGCCACGCCGAAATCAGGATCGTCCGGATTCGGCAAAGGCAGCAATGCAGACGTGTCTACGAAAACCGTCATACCGAATATGCGTCGTCAAGGTAGTCGTCGTGCCGCACGGCGATGTCCCTCTTGCCGGATCGAAAGCCCCCAACCGCTTTGCGGGTGCGCCCGCGCCGTTCCTCGACGCCAGCCCTCGGCAGGCGCTCGTCGTAGGCTTCCTCCAAGTATTTGTCATGGTCGCGGCCAAGCGCGTCCGTTGATCCAGACCGGAACTTGCCGATGATGCTGCGAGCCCGCTCCCAACGGTCGTCGCCCGAAACCCTCGCGAGATGTTCGTCAACCGAACGGCGAATAAGTTCGGCGACCGAGACGCCCTCGCGGGCGGCTGCATCTTTCAGCCGTTTCGCCTGTTCTTCGGTCAGCTGAATCTGAGTGCGTATCATGGTGCTTGCGCCTCTTTAATCGCGATTACACTCAATGATTACATGATAACAGCCCTCTACTGGGTCACGAGCCCACCGGCGACAATCACGGTCTCGCCGGTTATGTAATTCGATCGGGGATCCGCGAGGAACGCCGCTACATTGGCCACGTCCTCCGGCTCGCCGATCCTGCCCAACGGAACCGGCGCGGCGCGGCTCTTGAGGTGCTCGCCGGGTTTCATCCCCAGCTGCTTTACGCCTATCTCATCGTCGAGCCGCCAGTTGAACGCGGTGTTGACGATCCCCGGCGCGATCGCATTCACGGTGACGCCGTACTGTGCGAGTTTGGCCGCCGCAACCTTCGTGAGGTTGATGAGCGCCGCCTTGGCCGCTGCATACGGGGGTGACAGGGTCATGCCCCCTGCGATCCCCGCAACCGAGGCGATGTTAATGATCGTTCCCGATTTCTGGCCCATCATCAATCTGGCCGCCTCTTGCATGTAGAAGAAGGCGCCCTTGAGATTTAGGTCCATCGTCCAGTCCCAGGTGTCTTCGGTGACGTCGGGGAACGGCTGGGCCCTGATCCCACCAGCGTTGTTCACGAATACGTCGAGGCGGCCAAAGTTCGTCACGGTATCCGCGAAAAAGCGGGGCGCGTCTTCGACACGAGAAGCGTCGTACACACCGCCCGCGGCGGATATCTTTCTGGAGCGAAGCTCGGTCAGCAGGTCTTCGAGAGCCGCGGCATTGATATCGCTGACATACAGGTGTGCTCCGTCCTGGCCGAGCCGGAGCGCTGTCGCCCGTCCATTGCCAGCAGCCGCGCCGGTAATTGCGGCGACCTTGCCTGCGAGCGCGGTTCCCGGCCCCTTCGACTCTCCCGCTCCACGTCCAGCCGTCATGATGACCTCCCGCCCCTCCCGGAACCGGGCGACTCCCCACAACTGGGTGACCTCCCCCTCGGGTAACCTCCCGCAACCGGCTGGCGCGCATCTTCGCGCAGTCGAGGCGCGGTAACATCCCGGTTCTTGAAGCCGGTTCTCCATGATGTGGGGTCGTCGGGCCTGGGCGAGAATCTGGGGAGGAAGCATGGCCGAATACCGGATCAATCGCGCCAAGAAGAAGCTTCAACAGGGGGGCGTCGTCACGCTCGTGATGGGCGACTACTCGCCAGACATGGTCGAGTATCTGGGCCAGTTCGGGATCGACGCCGTGATGGGCGAGATGGAGCACGGCACGACGTCCTGGCGGGACGTGGCCGATCTCTCGCGCGCCTGCGACCTCTGGGACCTGATGTGCATGGTCCGGGTCAACCGGAACGATCCCGCGCTCATCACTCGAGTGCTGGACTGCGGCGCGAACGGGGTAATGGTCCCGCATGTGAATACGGCTGACGAAGCGAAAGCGGTCGTCGACGCGGCTTTCTATGGGCCTATCGGCCACCGGGGCCAGGCTGCGGGGCGAAGGGCGATCGGCGTGCCCGACTACCACCGGCGTCAGAACGAGAACACCTTGATATCGGTCCTGATCGAGGACATCGTTGCGGTCCGCAACCTGCCGTCGATGCTGAAGGTAGACGGCATAGACGTGTTCTACGTGGCGCCCGGCGATCTCGCGCAGAGCATGGGGCACACCGGCCAGCCGGGACATCCTGAGGTGCAGAAGACCATCGATCGAGCGATAGCACAGATCGTGGATGCCGGCCGGGTTACCGGGGCGCTCGTGAACGATGGGAACGTCGAAGCGACCCTGGACAAGGGAGTGAAGTTCGTCGGTACTTCCTGGACGAACTGGATCGGCCCGGGAGTCAAGGGCTTCATGGAAAAAGTGAACGCGAAGCAGGCTGCGTCGAGGAAAGGTGGGCGGGCAAAGCGTGGCGCTGCTTCGTCTCGATAGGCTGGTCTTCTTCGCGATAGGCTATTGAGCTGTCTCTGCGATTGACTGGGCTCGCTTTTCAGCCAAGCTCGGCCCGGTGATCAAAGGGCCTCTGATCGTCGGCGAACTTGTCCTGAGGGGGTAGCCAGTCCATATGGATGCAATCGAATTCTTTCTCCAGCAGCATGCGCGCAATCACTCGTCGAAAGTGGCGACCTGGGAGGGGACAAACCCACAGGGGATGAACTCGGAGGACACGATCCTCCAGGGCGTCACCGACGAACAGATCCGCAAGGTCCCGAAGACCGGCCTCAATTCGATCGCGTGGGTCCTCTGGCACATCGCGCGGTCCGAGGACGTCGGCGTTTCGTTCACGGCGAAGGGATCACAGGTCTGGCATGAAGGCGCGTGGGCGCAGCGCCTCAAATATGAGCGCGCCGATTTTGGAAGCGGCATGAACGCGGACGAGGTCGCCGATCTGAGCCGCCGCATCGATATCCCGGCTCTTCGCGAGTACCGCTGGGCGGTGGGGCGCAGGACGCGCGAAGTCGCCCGGACGCTCAGACCCGAACAACTCACCGAGAAAGTCGATATCGCGAACGTGCGCAAGGCGATCAACCTGGGTTCATATGGCCCATCGATCAACCCTGCCCAGACCGAAAAGTCCTGGACCACGCGCTCAAAGGGTTACGCGCTCAGTACGTACGCTATCACCCACAATATCGGGCACTGGGGCGAGATCACGACCATCAAGAGCCTGCTCTAGGTGCGCCACCTCTCTATCTTCGTGGAGAGGGGCGGGTGAGGGCTACGGGCCCTTCAGGTCGAACGTCCCGATCACCGACGAGCTGCCGCGGTGCTCGAATTGCAGATTTGGGTCCGACGACTTCATGACCGTGCCTCGCCGGATGCTCACTGCACCCGCGAAGACCGGGACCAACACGCCGCTGATCTTGGAATCGAGCGGTGGCTGTCCGGGCATCGGATTGGGGATGCGCTCCGACCCGGCTTCCAGAAGGCCAGGTACGCTTACTCGGGCGTTCCCGTCCTTCTTTTCAAAGCTTACGGCGCCCTGTCGGGGGGCTAATGCCTTGCCGATCAACCCAGCGAGGGCTCCGAATACTCCGCCTGCTTTCCCGGACAGGATAGCCCCGAAGGCCTCCAGCTGTTGCGGCGTTGCGCGCTGATCGATGCACGCGCCAAGGGTCCAGTTGCCTTCGAAGACCTTGCCGGGAATCCGGAAATAGAGAGCGAGGTTCAGGTCGTTCAGGCGGGTGTTGCCGTGGCTTCCCTGCTGAACGTGGAGGCCCCAGATGGCATCGCACGGGTTCCTGGTGGGATCACCGCCAACGTTGCAGGGGCACGTCACATTGCAACTACAGACTTCAAGGATGTCGCCACGGAGTTGCCAGGCAGGACCGGTAGCCATCAGATCCTCCTCCCAGAATCGCGCGGTGGCCGCAACCCTATCAGAAGGCACGAGCCGGTTCAAGTTCCGACTAGCCGTACGCGCGGGGACCGTCCGGATAGCTTCCGCCAGCGTTAAGCGCCAGGTTACCGCCATCGAGCGGGATGATCGCGCCGGTGACCCACGACGACGCGTCCGACGCGAGGAAGATCGCGAGCCCCTTGATATCGTCCGGCTTCCCGAAGCGCCCGATTGGTATGCCTCCGAGAAAAGTCTGCTCGAGATGGGGCATTGCCTTGATCCGTTCAGCGAGGCCCTTGTTCATGACCTGGGCGGGGACGATGCAGTTGACCCGGACGCCTCGCTTGCTCCATTCAGTGCTGAGTTCGCGCGTCATCTGAATGACGGCGGCCATCGCCATACCGTAGGGAGTGTGGCCTCGGCCGAGTGAGCTCACGCCACCGATCGAACCGATGCTGATGATGCTGCCTTTGCCCTGCTTCAGCATCCTCCGCCCTGCTTCCTGGCATGCGCAAAACCGCCCGATGACCAGGTTGCGGAAAACGCGCTCCACCTTCGATAGCTCGATCTCCTCCGGCCTGTCCGTTACGCCCTCGCCGGCGACATTGCCGAGGATATCGACTTTCTCGAATTCCTTGTCTACACGGCCGAACACGGCGCGGATCTGTTCGGGTTCCGAGACGTCGCATTTGACCGCGATCGCCCTGCGGCCAAGTCTCGCAATATCGTGGGCAGTAGCTTCAGCACCCGGAAGATTGATGTCGATGAGCGCAAGATCGGCGCCGGACTCGGCGAAGCCGATTGACATCGCCTTGCCCATTCCACTTGCCGCGCCGGAAACGATGGCTACTCGGCCGGATAGATCAAAGAGAGGATGCGACATTTGTTGATTCCTGTAGCTGCTCCGATGTCAGGTCAGTCCCGGACAGGTATTCCGACATCCGCCTCACGTTGTAGGTCTGGGCCGTCTCGCGGAGGCTCTCGACCGCGGCGCGCGCCGTGTCGAGCGAAGTGAAACAGGGAATCCTGCGCTCGGCGGCGGCCCGGCGAATGTAGAACCCGTCGTGCAACGGTCGCCGCTCACCGGTGACCGTGTTCACGACCGCGTTAACCGTCCCATCGATGATCACGTCCACGACGTTCGGATGCC
>JACQUF010000278.1 GCA_016210435.1 Chloroflexota bacterium | reverse complement strand
GGGTCGGGCTCGAACCGGACGCCCCGCTCAAACTGGTGGGCGCCGAGCAAAGCAATACCTCCCTCGTTTACGGGAACAAGTTCATCCTGAAGCTGTACCGAAAGCTTGGTGAAGGCACGAATCCCGAGCTTGAAATCGGGCGGTTCCTGCTGGAAAAGACACGTTTCCGGAACGTTTCCAACCTCTGCGGCTCGATGGAGTACATGCCGGGGCGGCACGCGGAGCCGGTCACCCTCGCGTTACTCAACGCGTTCGTCGAAAACGTCGGTGACGCGTGGAGCTATACCGTCGATCAGCTCGTGAGCTACTACGAGCGAGTGATGGCCCATCCCGAAACGAACCCTCCCCCGTTTCCGGCCAGACCCCTCGCCGAACTGTGCAAGGAAACGCCTTCTTCGGACGTGATCGAGATGATCGGTCCGTATTTGGTGTCGGCACGCCTGCTCGGCCAGAGGACCGGTGAGCTTCACGCGGCCCTTGCATCCCGTTTCGATGACCCGGCGTTCGCCCCGGAGCCATTCACGCAGCTGTACCAGCGCTCGATATACCAGGGCGTGCGCAACTCGGTCATTTCGTCTCTGCGGCGGCTTCGGGAAGTCTTGCCCGGCCTGCCCGCGGATGTCCAGGAGGACATCAAGAAAATCGTCGATTCGCAGGCCCAGATCGTGGAGCGCTTGGCGAACCTCACCAGGATGCGGATATCCGCGATGCGCATTCGCGCCCATGGCGACTATCACCTCGGACAGGTCCTTTGCACGGGCCGCGATTTTGTGATCATCGACTTCGAGGGCGAGCCGGCGCGTCCGCTGAGCGAGCGCCGCTTGAAGCGATCGCCGCTGACCGACGTTGGGGGAATGGTGCGGTCATTCCACTACGCGGCCTTCTATACGTTGCACCGTCATACCGCCCGGTCCGTACGGCCCGAACAGATCCCTGTCCTCGAGTCGTGGGCCCGCCACTGGTATGCGTGGGTTGCCGCCGCGTTTCTCGACGAATACCTGAAGGCCCTGAGCGGCAGTCCGATCGTGCCGACTGACCCGCAGCACGTCCAGGCGCTGCTCAACGCGAACTTGATCGCAAAGGCCCTGTATGAAGTCTGGTATGAATTCAACAACCGCCCTGAGTGGGTACGCATTCCACTGCTAGGCGTCCAGGAGATCATCGGGGGCCCTGCGTGATGGAGGCCGGGCTGCGGCGCAAGCTGTTCGACCTGGCCCGCCTCTACGACATCCAGCTGGGGTATCGCAACGCTTCGGGAAAGCAGGTAACCCCCTCTCCGGACGGTATCGTGGGCGCGCTGAAGGTCCTTGGCGCAGCCGTCGAAGGGCTCGCTGACGTGCCCAACGCGATCCGGGCCCGCCGCGATGAGCTGGCGCGGCGCTGCCTGCCTCCCGTGCACGTGGTGTGGGAAGGCCGGCCGCCCGGCGCGGTTCCGCTTCGCCTTTCGGGACGCGTCCCCCGCCGACTGCAGGCCACGTTCGAGCTCGAAGATGGAGAGACAAAAACGTGGCGATGGTGCCCTCAAGAGCTTCCGCCATTGAAATCGCACAAGGCTTCAAACAGTGTGCTGCCGGCAGGCGCGGTTGCAGCGCCTCTTCCATCCGGGCTGAAGACCGGGTATCACAGGCTCCACGTAGGCGGGCGCGATATCTCCGGCGATTGCACGCTCATCGTAGCGCCCCGAAAGGCCTTCCAGGCTGGCGTGAGCCAGGAGCGGGGATGGGGAGTCTTTCTGCCTCTTTACGCCCTGATGACCCGGCGGACCAGCGGCCTCGCCGATTTCAGCGATCTCGGCATCCTGCTCACCTGGGCGCGCGCGGCTGGCTGCGACGCCGTCGCGACCCTGCCGATGCTGCCCGCCTTCCTCGATGAGCCATTCGAACCGAGCCCCTATGCGCCCGTATCCCGGCTCTTCTGGAACGAGCTTTACGTTGATCCCCGGGCCACGGAGGAATTCGACCGGTGCGCCCAGGCGCGAGCGCGCCTCGAGGGAAAACGCACGGAGTTGTTGCGCCTCGCAGAGGACCGCCTTGTCGATTACCGGGCCGCGTGGAGCTTGAAGCGGCCGGTGCTGTCGGCACTCGCCGAGTACAGCTTCGAGTCCGAAGCTTCACGTATCCGAAACGAGCAGTTTGCGAAGCAGAACCCCGAAGCAGCCAGGTACGCCGCCTTCCGCGCGGCCTGTGAACGACAGCGGCGAGGCTGGCAGGCATGGACGGAACGCATGCGCGGTGGCGAGATTCGGCGGTCTGACTATCGAGCCGCCGACGAACAGCTTTACCTGTACACCCAGAGAGTCGCAGCCGAGCAGGTACGCCAGGCTGGCGGGGCAGGCGCTGGCCTCTACCTCGATCTGCCGGTGGGCGTTCATTCAGACGGTTTCGACGCCTGGCGCAATCAGCATCTCTTCGCGCTCACGGCGTCGGCAGGAGCGCCCCCGGACATCTTTTTCTCGAAGGGCCAGAATTGGGGTTTTGCGCCCCTCATTCCTGCGGCGCTGAGGCTGGATGGCTACCGCTACCTGCGCAGCGTTTTCCGGCATCACATGGCTGCGGCGCGAATGCTACGCGTGGACCACGTAATGGGCTTCCATCGCATGTTCATCATCCCTTCCGGAGCGGAAGCAAGGGACGGCGTCTACGTCCGATACCGCGCCGATGAGATTTACGCGGTACTTGCGATCGAATCCCAACGACACGGGACGGTCGTTGTCGGTGAGGACCTCGGCACCGTGCCGGCCTATGTCGGTCCCGCGATGCGCCGGCACAACGTCAAACGCATGTACTGCGCCTACTTCCGCGTCCGGCCGCTGGATCGTGATCCGCTGCCCGTTCCTGCGCCGGATGCCGTCTCGTTTCTCAATACACATGACATGCCGACGTTTTCGGCGTGGTGGACGGGAGCTGACACCCGTCAGCGGCAAAAACTTGGAATCGTCTCGGCCGCTCAGGCCCGCGAAGAGCGGGCGGAGAAGGCCCGAATCAAGAGCGCGGTTTCCGCCTACTTCGCCCGCAAGGGCTACCTGGACCAGAAGAATGCCGAGGGTTCGTTGGGCGCGTTGCGGGCATTCCTGAGATTCCTGGCCGAGAGCCCCTCGGCTTTCGTTCTTGTGAACATGGAAGACCTCTGGCTCGAACCCTCGCCCCAGAACGTGCCGGGGACCACCGCTCAGCACCCGAACTGGCGGCAGCGAGCTGCCCACCCGCTTGAGGAATGGTCTTCGTTGCCCGGGGTGATTGAAGCGCTGGCCGAGATGAATCGGCTTCGTCACCGCCAAGACGGCGGAGGTTGACCAGGCACGCGTCCCACAGCCACTGGTCGGTCGGTCGAGAAGAAAACCAATCCTTCCTGGCGCGCGTATTACGTAGGCGGCAAAGAGAGTCCGGGGGGAGGTTGTCATGCTTGGTCCGACGCGCCTGCTGATGTTGATCTCCGGGCTTGCGATCGTGACCGCGGCCTGTGGGGGCGCCGTTCCGACGGCGACGCCGACCACGATCATCGCCGTCCCGCCCGCTTCGCCCACGCCGGTACCTACGGTGGTTTCGATTCAGCTTACGCCGACCCCCATGAGCGTCCCACCGACCGCGCGACCGGACCTGCCGAGTCCGACGCCCACGCAGCCCCCGACGCCTGTGGCAGCATCACCAACACCGCCTGCAATTCCTACGCCCACGGCGTCGCCGGCACCGACACAGGCCGCGGCCACCCCGACGAGCGCCCCTCCGACATCCGTTCCAACTCCGACGCAGCCCCTTGGAAAGCCCGGCAGTGTCACCATCGTCGCCTCATTGGACAACACCCTGTACCAGAGCAATATCGGCGGCAATAGCAATGGCGCCGGTGAAAGCCTCTTCACAGGGGTGACCAATGGCGGCGAGACCCGGCGCGCGGTCCTCGCGTTCGACCTCACCGGCAAAGTGCCCAAGGGCGCCCGGATCACGAAGGCCACGTTGACCCTCGACATGACGAAGACGACGTCCGGGCCTGAGAAGGCAGAACTCCACAAGCTGCTGGCCGACTGGGGAGAAGGGTCCTCCGACGCGAATGCGCAAGAAGGCCAGGGGACTTCCGCGGCTCCCAATGACGCCACATGGATTCACCGTTTCTTCGACAAGGAGAAATGGGCCAAGGAGGGCGGCGACTTCGCGGTCTCGACGAGCGCCCAGACGACTGTCGGCAACAATGCCCGGTACACCTGGGGGCCAACGCCGGAAATGACCGCCGACGTCCAGAGCTGGGTGGACGACCCCTCAAAGAACTTCGGGTGGATCCTGCTCGGCAATGAGAGATCAAGCCCGACGACCAAGCGATTCAGTTCGCGCCAGAATGCCAACGAATCGGGCCGGCCGATGCTCACCGTCGAGTTCACCGCGCCGTAGCCTGCGCTCCTCACGCCTACCGCCATCTCTTCGGCAGGCCCAGGCGCCGTTCCGCGATCGGCGAAGCGACAGGCTCTCTCCCGCAAGGGAGCGGGCGGGGTCAGTTAGCCTTCCAAGAGCAGGCGCGCGGGGTCCTCGACGAGCTCTTTTACGCGCACCAGGAATCGCACCGCATCGCTGCCGTCTACGACACGATGGTCGTAGGTGAGCTCTCGTCGGGCATCAGGGACTACCGTAGCAGAACGTTTCACGCACCACTTCCCTTGCGACAGCATCGCCCAGGCATGTGCAGCCGACGACGACAAACGCTCTTCGGGCGCGAGCCGCGTGGTCGTCCATCCATGACGCGCGACCGGCATGCCCCTATCCGAGATCGGGGCGGGCGTCAGCGGGGAGATGGCCGGGAAAGTTTGCGCGACTTACCTCGCAGGCACGTGGAAGCTGGGGTAGTATGCTGCGGGTTCGAATCCTTCGTAACGCGCAGTTGAGCGGAGCTTTGCAGTTTCCATGCCAGCAAAGATTGCCAGGGTTGAGCTGCTCTACAAGTCACCGGGCCCGCAGCCGAACGGGCTCCAGGCGGCCCAGGACGGGGTCTGGTACATCGACCAGCGGGACAACAAGGTCTACAAGCTTGACTGGGAGACGGGCAAGACCCTGTTCGAGGCCCAGACGACGACGGACCGTTCAAGCGGGATCACGATCGGCGGCGGCTTCATGTGGATCGCCTCCACGTATGATGCCACGATTCACAAGCTGAAGCTGAACTCGGGCGAGACCGTGGCCCGTTACGACACGCCGGGCAAGGGCGTGGTCGCGTTCCGGAACAGGAAGACCGATCCCCGTGTGACCGGCGCACACGGCCTCGAATGGCGCAACGGACTGCTGTACATAGCCGTTCCGCCCTCGCAGATGATGTACGTGGTCGAGCCGGAAGCGTGGCGGGTCATCCATTCGTTCCGGACGCCGGGTCTCCGTGTACATGGGATCGCCTGGGCTGACGACCACCTTCTCTGGGCCGCGGACACCGCGGCGGGCACCGTGGCGCTTCTGGACCCCGTGGATGGACGGGTCGAAGACGTGTTTCGGGTTCCCGCGCCGCACGAAGTACACGGCATGACCATCCGCGATGGCGTCCTCTGGTTCTGCGACGCGGAAACGAGGGACGTGGGCCGGCTGCTCTTGTAGTGGCCTCCTCGGAAGCCATGGATGGCGGCACATACACCGCGCCCGTAGGGACTCCGATGATGGAAAAGCCAGCGGACGGCGATGCTGGTCAGATGTTGATTCGCGACCCGCGCCGCCTTATGGGAGGCGATGGCGGAACACCCATGCAGATCCGAGTGCTGATCGCGGATGACGACCCCGCTTTTCGACTCCTCGCCCGCAGGGAGCTCGACCGCGACCCACGGTTTTCCGTCCTCCACGACGCTGGCGATGGCGCAGAAGCCGTCAGCCTCGCATCCAGGGAAAAGCCCGACCTTGTGCTGATGGACATCCGCATGCCCGTCATGGACGGCGTCGAGGCGACACGCAGGATCCTTGAGGCCAACCCGAACACGGCAGTCGTATTCGTCTCCTCTTTCGCCGATCTCGATCCCGCTTCGGTTGGCGCACGGGCGAAGATCGATAAGAGCGAGTTCTCCTACCAGCGGATCATCGACGTGCTGGGGGCCGAGCAGATCGCCGCAACGACCGCCACCAGCCCGGCTGTCGAACCGGCCGAGACGCGTCCCGCGGGCCTGACCAGGGTCGTTGTTACCGGCGGTAGCGGCAGGCTTGGTCAGTACGTGGTGTCCGAGCTGCTGCGCGCGGGGTACCAGGTCGTGAATGCCGACCGGGCGCCCGGCCCCGCAGGCGACGCGCCCTTCATTCGAATCGACGCCACCGATTTTGGAGACGTGGTATCCGCCCTGGCTGGGGCGGACGCCGTTATACACCTGGCTGCAATCCCAAGCCCGACGCAGGACCCCGAGTACCGGGTGTTCGCGCTCAACATGCAGGCGGACTGGAACGTTCTCGAGGCTGCGCAGGTCCATGGCGTCCGAAAGCTCGTGATGGCGTCGTCGGTCAACGCGGTCGGGGCCGTGTTCTCAAAATCGCTCGTGCCTCCGTTGTACTTTCCGATCGACGAGGAGCACCCGACGCGGGCGGAGGACGCCTACAGCCAGAGCAAATGGCTTGGCGAAGAGCTGGCGCGTGGCTTCTGCCGCCGGCGCGAAGTGCAGATCGCAAGCATGCGATTCCATGGGCTCTGGGACCACGCCCAGCAGCGGACCCACAAGGCTAACCCCCACACCGACCCGGGCGGCCGACCGGCGATGCACTTCTGGGGCTGGCTCGATCGCTGGGACGCAGCGCGGGCCTGCCGCCTCGCGATCGAACTGGACTGGACCGGCCACAAGGCGTTCTTCCTCAACGCCTCGGACACGACCCTCACGATCCCGACCGAAGAAGCGATAGGGCGAGTCTATCCGGGAGTCCCCCTGCGCCGGCCATTGCCTGGCTTCTCGGCAGCGATCGATGTATCGCATGCCGAGCGCGTGCTGGGCTGGCGGCCTGAACGCAGCTGGCGGGACGGCTGACAAGCGCGCAAAGGCGAGCCCCCTGAAGGTGGCGGGGACTCGCCTTTGCTTGTGGACTATCGCGGACCGGCTCGGATGAGCCGGTCAAACACGGCTACGGAGCGCGGCGTTCGGGCCGCGGAGCGCCCATGCCGGGGGCGCCTTCACGGCGCTGCGGGCGCGGCTGCGCCTCGCTCACCGTGATCTGACGGCCATTGGCCATCGAGTTGTGCAGGCGGGAAATCGCTTCCTTGGCCGCTGAATCCTCAGCCATCTCGACGAAGCCAAAACCGCGCGATCGTCCGGTCTCACGGTCCATGATGACCTTGGCGGATACGACCTGACCGACCTTCTCGAAAATCCCTCGCAGCTCATTGTCGGTCATCGTGAACGCGAGATTACCCACGAACAGGTTCTTACCCAAAGGAACTCCTATGCCGGACTGGACTGCGCGGTGGATGTCGGTTTGCCATCGCCCGACGCCTTACGCGAGGCCCGAGCCTCTCCTGGCTCAAGTCCGCTCAAACCTTCGCCCGTGCCTTGCAACGGACGTTGCCGCACCGGCTGCGGCCACCTGCCTGACGCACGGACGCCAGCATTGCGATGGCAATTGGGGCTTCCGTGTTGGCGACCCGTCCTAGACGAGACGCAGGCGCACAGCATAACGCGGGAACTGCCCGCGTGTCACGCCCCTCATCCTCTGACTGACGCGACAATTCGCCGTGCCGGGGTCAGAATAAACGCCGATGTTTCTTTCGACAGATGGAGCGCGGCATGGCTGATTTGAATCTCACGGGGAAGGCGCAGACGGTGCTGGGGCAGGTCGCCCCGGAACGGCTCGGCACGACAATCACACACGAGCACTTTTTGATCGATTTTCGAGTAGTGTTCATCCCGCCGAAAAGCAAAGAGGACGAACGGTTAGCCCACGAGAGAATTTCGCTGCAGAATCTGGGGTGGATCAGGTTCAACTGGGCGAGCAATTACGAGAACCTTCACTACGAAGATGAATCGCTCGCAATAAGGGAAGCGAAGAACTACGCGACGGCCGGCGGCCAGACTGTCGTCGATGCAACGAGTGTAGGCCTGAAACGCAATCCCCGCGCATTGGCGAATATCAGCAAGGCGACGGGTCTCAACATCATCATGGGTTCCGGGTACTACGTTCAGGCAGCGCATCCCGCCAGCTTCACGCATCGCAGCGCGGACGATATCGCTGCCGAAATTGTCCAGGACATCACCGCGGGCGTCGGCGAGACCGGTGTAAAGAGCGGGATTATCGGCGAGATCGGCTGCTCATGGCCGTGGACCGCGGATGAACGCAAGTCGGTGCAGGCCGCCGTATTGGCGCAGAAGGAAACCGGCGCCCCTCTATTGATCCACCCCGGCCGGAATGACCGAGCCCCTCTCCAAATCCTTGAATTCATCGTGAAAAGGGGCGGGGACCTGAAGCGCACGATAATGGGCCACATCGAACGGACGATATTTACGTCATCAATGCTCGATGAACTCGCTGAAACGGGGGCGTACCTGGAATACGACCTCTTCGGTCACGATTCGCCGTACTACCCGTTTGCGCCACAGACGTACATGCCAAGCGATGCTCAGCGAATCGAGCAGATTGAACGGCTGATTGCGGGCGGACATGTGAGCCAGGTCCTCCTCGCCCACGACATATGCTCCCGGCACCGGCTCAAGGAGTATGGCGGACACGGCTTCGACCACATTCCCACCCGTGTTGTGCCATGGATGATCGCCCGCGGG
>JACQUF010000286.1 GCA_016210435.1 Chloroflexota bacterium | reverse complement strand
GTATTCGCAGACTTCGATGCAGATCAGGCCCACGGCACTCGCTACGTGGTAGCAGTAATTCCTGAGTTCCTCAAAAGTCTGATAACGGGTCTTGGAAAGGTCCATCTCAACGCCCGCGACCACTTCACGGAAGTATTGCTGAGGAATGTGGTAGCGGAGAGCTGCATCGGAGAGGGCGAGAAAGATCGGGCCGTTGGGCTGGCCAAGGTAGGCGGCTGCGAGTTCGGCCCTTACCGAATCCAGGCGCGATGCTCGATCGCCTTCGAGATCGGGCTCATCGGCAATGTCATCGCAAAGGCGGCAGAACGCGTATGCCGCATAGATAGCCCGCCGTTTCTTCCGCGGCAGGGTCAGAAACGCGTAGTAGAAATTCTTCGCCCCGGTGCGCGTGATTTCCTGGCACCGGTCGTAGGCCGCTTCGAGCGCGCCATCGGCAAGGGGACCGGCTGCGGGGACCTGCTCTACACGCTGGCCGGTCATGCAGCAAGCCCTGCCGGAAGCGGGTTGAGGCCAAGACGCGTCCTCAGAGTTACCATCGTGAATAACCTCGCCTTCGCCCATTTTGAAAGGGCGGGGCGGCGCGTCAGGACGTCAAACCCCTGCTTCTCGATGAGCTTCAGGACCGAGAGGCCCCCTGCCGTGAACAGCGCGATGTCGACCCTGGCGAAGCCATGGACCAGGCCGGCCAGCGGTAATCCCTGGCGGAAGAGATCACGGGCCCGTTCGACCTCAAACTTGAGGACGGCACGGAACTCCGGGGTCGCCCTGCAGTCCGCAATGTCCTGCTCGGCGCAGGCAAACTTTTGCAGGTCTTCGGCAGGTACGTAGACGCGGCCGATCGTGTAATCGCGCGCCACATCCTGCCAGAAATTTGTAAGCTGGAGCGCCGTGCACGTGAAGTCTGAGAGCCGGTGAAACTCCGGCTCACGGTGTCCGAGCACGTAAAGGACGATCCGCCCGACTGGGTTCGCCGAGTGATCGCAATATTCCAGGAGTTCGGCATAGGTCGGATGCCGTTTGATTTGCTGATCGCGGCGGTTCGCCTCGATCAGCTTGAGGAAGGGTTCCGCGGGGATGTCAAACGCGGAAATTGTCTGCTTCAAAGCGACGAAATAGGCGTGGGCCGGCGTGCCGCCGTAGCACAGCCGGAGCTGTCGCTCCCATTCCTCGAGATGGCGTAGGCGGTCGCCCGCCGCTTCGTCGCCCAGATCGTCCACGCCGCGGCAGAAGGTATAAACGGCGTAGAAATGGCGCCGTAGCCGGGCGGGCATGAGCCGGGTCGCGAGCGAGAAATTCTCATAGTGCGACCGAGCCAGACGTTCGCACAGCGCGTAGGACTCCTCGACCGACCTGGCCGTTCCGGATTCGGTAATGGTTAGCTGGCCCGGGATGTTCAGGCGGGATGCTCCGGTATCGTCCTCATTTGGGCGCTGCTTCTTCAGCTGGGACGTGGTGCAGGCGGCAGGCCGGCCTGCGGCGCGAGGCTATACCCCGAGGATCTGGACTACGACCTCGCGGCGGCGTGGGATGTCGAGCTCAACAAGGAAAATCCGCTGCCACTGGCCGAAGGTCAGCTGGCCGTTGACAACCGGGACGGTCTCGCTCGTGCCGAGCATCAGGTGCTGACAGTGCGCGTGGCCGTTGGGGCACTCGTCCTCGTGCATATGGACCGTGCGAATGGCGAAATCGTTGTGCCCGTAGTAGGCGTCTTTTGCCGCGACGCGCTCAAGGAAATGCGCCATGTCCTGCAGCAACAGCGGCTCATTTTCGTTGATCTTGACCGCCGCGGTCGTGTGGCGGCTGAAAACGACCGCGAAACCGTTTCGCACCTGAGAACGCTGGACCGCATCGACCACCTGGTCGGTGATGTCGATGAACTCCGGAGCCTTTTGAGTATCGAACGTGAGCGTCTCGGTGAATGTCTTCAAGTTGCGACCTCGTTCGTCCACCGGAAACGGCGCTCTAGCGTTTCTTCCCGCGCCGGCGGAACACTAGCATAGCCGGTATTAGATTGCAACCTAAACGCCGTGAATTCTTCAGGGGACACCGGGCCGGCTATTTTAGGGTTTCCCCCTCGATCCGTGCTCTCCGATATCTCCCCAATGCCATCAGCGGCCAGTAGATCCTGTACATGTGG
>JACQUF010000280.1 GCA_016210435.1 Chloroflexota bacterium | reverse complement strand
TGCGTAAGGACCGCGCCTGTATGGCCACCGGTGTAGTAGATCGGCTGGCCGGACTCGAGTAGCTCGATTGCCCGGTTGATTCGCTTGGGCATGTGCCGCTCCGTTTCTGGACTCATTCGTGGTCGAAACTCTGGCGCAATTTACACCGTCGAAGCGGTTCGTCCTAGCGGTCTCGCGCCCTCATCGGCCGATGCGGAATGCGCCGCTCCCGGTCAACTGCCCGACCGCCAGGACGATCACTGCCAGGGCGAGCCCGGAGGTAGTCGCGACGACATCGAGCAGGCCGCCAGCGCGATCGCTTCCATAGCAAGCATCGAACTCAAGGGCCACATGTTGGCCCCTCTATGGGTGAATACGCGCCTTGTCTCAATGTAACCGCGTGTTGTCATCCCGGTATCCGTGTATTCCGCGGAGTAGACGGCCTTTCCTGCGTTGATAAACGGACGCAACAGTGCCCAGTCAAACGACGCGAGGAGGCGGGCTGACGCGGATCCAGTAAGCAGGACGGAGCGCAGGAAACATCGGAAGGTGGCGGACGTTGGTCGTAAGCAAGTCGGCTTCCAGGACGAAGGCCGTTGCGGCGAGGGCGGCAAGGTTCTCTGCCCTGGATCGCTTGCCAAAAGTTCTGCGAACCGCGCGACGTATCAACTCCGATTGGGATGCGCCAGTGGCGCGGGCCACGCGGTCGAGCAGTTTGAGTTCCTCTTCGCCAAGATAGACCTGGGTTCTGCGCATGTTGCAACACTACTCCGTGCAGTGAACCTGCCGCAGGTCGCTACGAAGATGGCATGTGCGACCACTATCCTTATGCCGGACTGACGCGTCTTTGCCCACTGAATGCAAATCTCCACGTAAGCTGAGGCCGGCACCGGACTTCAAGAAGGCCGTGGTCGAGCTCTCAAATGCCGAGGCGAGGCGCGCTGATCGCGCAGCGGTTTGTCGAACTGCCTGGACCGGTTTCACCCAGATTGCGTACAGGCACCGGGACGGCTAGGATGCACCCGAAGTCAGAAAGCGACAAGCACCGCGATCCCTTCGAGATTGGAGCGACCATGCCTGACAAGTACAACATCCTTTACCTGGGCGCCTCCTACGGTTCGCTGTTTGCCGCCAAAGCGGCGCTGGCCGGCCACTCGGGCCACCTGATATGTCTGCCAGAGGAGGCCAACCTGATCAACGGCGAGGGCGCAGTGGTCCGACTCCCGGTCCGCGGCGTCGAAGGCCTGGTGGAGCTCAACACGAAGAAGATGCCCGGGGTGGTGACGGCCGGCGCTCCGGAGAAGGCAACTCCCGCGAATTTCGACCTCGTCGTTCTCGCGATGCAAGAGCCGCAGTTCCGCGTGCCGGCCGTCAAGGAACTCCTGAACCGCGTGGGCGCCTCCCGCAAGCCGTGCATGTCGATCATGAACATGCCGCCGCTCACGTACCTCAAGCGGATACCCGCGATCGATGCCGACGCAATCAAGGGCGCGTACACCGACCCCTCAGTGTGGGACAAGCTCGACCCGTCGCTAATGACGCTCTGCAGCCCCGACCCCCAGGCGTTCCGCCCGCCGGACCAGAAGGTCAACGTGCTCCAGGTAGGCCTGCCGACCAACTTCAGGGCCGCGGCCTTCGAGTCCGAAGCGCACACCGCGATCCTGCGGAAGATCGAGGATGACATTCAGGCGATCCGCTACGACGTCAATGGCCGGAAAGTCGAATTGCCTGTGAAGCTGCGGGTACACGACTCCGTCTTCGTGCCGCTTGCGAAATGGGCGATGCTGATCGCGGGCAACTACCGCTGCGTTCAGGAAGACAAGATGATTCCGATCAAGGAGGCCGTCCACTCTGACTACGCCGCCTCCGAGTCGGTCTACAACTGGGTCGTCGACCTTTGCGTCAAACTGGGCGCTGAGCGCGACGACCTGGTGCCATTCGCCAAGTATGCCGACGCTGCGAACTTTCTGGTCAGGCCATCATCGGCCGCCCGGGCACTCGCCGCCGGCGCGCCTCGCATCGAGCGCGTGGATCGCCTCGTCCAGTCACTTGCAGCGTCCAAGGGCATGCGGTCGGACGTCGTCGACCGTACTGTGAAGCTGGTTGACGGCTGGCTGGCGAAGAACCGCGCGAAGGCCGGAGTGAAGTAGGGGCAATGCGTCGCGGCAGATGGCGCGCCCGGGGAGATTCGAACTCCCGACTCCTGGTTCCGAAGTCTCGCACACCGGTTTGGCAGGGGTATGCGGCCCCATGCCGTACTATGCCC
>JACQUF010000279.1 GCA_016210435.1 Chloroflexota bacterium | reverse complement strand
TACCTCGTGGCGAGCCCGTAGCAACCATCAGGACTAGCGAGGCAATCCTAGGTCACCCGCGAAGGGGTGTCAACGCGAAGCTGGCGGGCCCGATCCGATATGCGGACAGATAGGGCAGGGGACGCCAATACGGACCAGCCACCAACGTGGCGGCCGGCCGTGAGCGACTCTAGATCGCGACTTCAGGCCGTCCGATCAGTGGACGCGGCGTCGCCTGAAGCCGTGCGTTTGCCGCGCCGATCACACCGGCGGGCGGGGAGCTCGTAACGCCAAGTGGGGAAGAGACGACGACGGGCCGTGTTATCTGGGAAGCGGTCGCGGCGACCGGCGACGCCTCGGGCGGCGCGTCATGCAAGTCATGAATGAACCCGGCGCGCATCGCGATCATCGTGAGCAACGTCGCCGAAGCGCCGCGCGGCCGGTACATCCCGGTTTCCCACTCCGAAACCGTCTGCTGGCGGACGCCCAGCTCAGCGGCGAAAAGCGACTGCGACAAACCCAGGAACCTGCGAAGCGCCCGCACGCTGCCGGCGTTCCATTCGTACCTGGTGCTGGTGGTCAGTGCTCCTGTCATGCCACCAACCTACCCGGACCAGGCCCTCGGGCCCAAGCGGAACGCGCGGACGTTTTCAGAACTTCAAGGCTTGAAGGAACCGGGCCTCGCTGCGGAACGGCCCAACAACCGCGAGAGCGATCCGGTTCGGCTTGACCACGCGCCGGGCGACCCGCCTGACATCGTCAACCGTCACGCCGTTGAACCCGGCGATCATGTCGTCGACGGTTTCCACCTCGCCCTTGACAAGCTCCTGGACCCCGATGGAGCTGGCAACCGAGCGGCTCTCTTCCATCCGCAGTATCAGCCTGCCCTTGGACAGCTCCTTTGCCTTGTTCAGCTCATCATCGGGGATGCCGTCCAGCAGCTTAACCAGTTCGGCGACCACCACCTTGACCGCGTCCAGGGCCCGCTTGGGGTCGACCCCTGAACTCACGTTGAGGGCGCCGCAGTCGCTGTACATCGACGCGCCGCTGTGGATGTCGTAGGCAAGGCCGCGCTTTTCCCTGACTTCCTCGAAGAGACGGCTGCTCATCGACTCCCCCAGGGCAGCAGAGAGCAGCCTCAGGGCGTACCGGTCCGGATCATGCAGGGAAATGCCATGCATCGCCATGGCGACGTGCGCCTGCTCAGTCTTCCGATATTCGATCTTTACCGCCGGGCCTTCGAAGTTCTCGATGACGGGAGCGAACTTCACGGGGCTGCTTCCATCCCAGTCGCCCATAAGTCGTGAGACCTGGTCCATGACTTCCTTGTGCGTGACGCCGCCTGCGACTGCGACGACGGTGTTCACCGGCACGTACTGCGTCCGCATGTATTCCATCAGGGCATCGCGGCTCACCGCGCCGACGGACTCTTCGCTCCCCGCGATATCGCGTCCCATCGGCTGGTTCGGCCACATCAACTGGTCGAGGATCGTGTCCACCCTTGAGGACGGGGCGTCGTTGCTCGCGCGGATTTCCTCGAACACGACGTTCTTCTCGCGATCGATGTCGGATGGCCGGAAAAGCGGGTTGCGGATCATGTCGACGAGGACGTCGAGGCCTTCCACGTAGTGCGGCCGGGGGACCCTCGCCCAGTAGCCCGTAAGTTCCCGGTCGGTATAGGCGTTGAGTACGCCGCCAACACCCTCGACGACTTCGCTGATCAACCGCGGCTCAGGGCGTTTCGTTGTGCCCTTGAACAGCAGGTGCTCGAACAGGTGTGAGGAACCGGCAAGCTCATCGGATTCGTATCTGGAACCAGCGCCGAAGTGAACGACCAGGCTGACCGCGTTGGTGGTTGGCATCGTGCTGGTCAGCACGCGCAAACCGCCCGGGAGTTTCGTCTTTTCGTGCTTCGGCGCGGGGATCAGGTTGTTCTGAGGCATGGTGATTAAGGGTATCCCATAGAATCGAAAGCAATGTCAACTTCGACCCAAGCGCCACAGGATGGGGGCTCGGCGGCCCCTGTAGCGCTCGATCCCGCCTCGCAAACCCTTCCGGGCCCGGCGACGCCCCCGGTGACGGCAGTCTGGTCGGCCATCCGCGGGCGTTCGGTCGCGTTCGCGCTTACCGGTGTACTTATCCTCGCGCTTGGGCTCCGACTCTACGGGCTCGACTGGGACCAGGGCGGCCTGTTCCACCCCGACGAGCGGGCCATCCTGATGTACGTAGAGCGACTGGAGGCGCCTGGCCCCTCGGATATCGGCAAGCTCACGAGCGCCGAGGAGAGTCCGTGGAACCCGCGCTGGTTCAACTACGGCAGCCTTCCTCTCTACCTGCTGAAAACCGTCGAGATCGCCGTGTCACCGGTCGCCGATATGGACATCTTCGACATGCGGATTCCTGGCCGCGTGATTTCGGCACTGGCGGATACGGCCGTCGTAGGCCTTGTGTTCGTCATGGCGCGGTCCTGGTACGGGACACGTACTGCCGTACTGGCGGCTCTCCTCTCGGCCCTCGCGGTGATAGGGATCCAGCTGAGCCACTTCTACGCGGTCGACACCCTGCTGACCCTGTTCGTAACCGCGAGCGTTTTCTTCGCGACCCGCGTGGCGCGTCGGGGCCGGGCGTCGGATGCCGCACTGGCAGGCCTGTTCGCCGGGCTTGCGATAGCGACCAAGTTCAGCGCCGTGGTGCTGGCGGTGCCCCTTCTGGCCGCGTTCGCGGTATATGCGTTCTCCGGACCCGGCGAAGCGCTGGAACCCGGAGCGCCGGAAGCGGCACGGGAACGCCGCCGCCGCGCGGTGCGCGGCATCGTCATCGCAGCAGCAGTAGCACTCGCCGCGGTTTTCGTGACGCAGCCGTACATGTTTCTCGACTTCCGCACTTTCATCGCGCACACGGCCGAGCAGTCCAAGATGGTCCGCCGGTTAGTCGACCTCCCGTACACCCGCCAGTACATCGACACACCGCGCTGGTATCAGGTCTGGCAGCTCGCCACATGGGGACTGGGTCCGGTCCTCGGGACCCTTGTCTGGGCGGGATTCGCCTGGGCGTTCGTCCACGTGTACCGCACACGGCGGAAGACAGAGCTGGTGGTACTCGCCTGGCTTGTGCCATACGTCGCGATCACTCTCTGGTTCGAAGTCAAGTTCATGCGTTACATGCTGCCCGCGGTCCCGTTTATGATCGTGTTCGGGGCGCGCCTTGTCTGGAACGTCGCGGGATGGGTCCAGGGAAGGCTCTCTCCTCGCGCAGGCAAATGGGCTGTCGCCGCGCTTCTGGCAGCCGTCCTGGTCCCGACCGCGCATTACGCGCTCGCGTATGCATCGATCTACACACGGCCCCACCCGGCACAATCGGCATCGGACTGGCTCACGGCGCACGCGGGGCCCGGTGATATCGTCCTCAAGGAGCACTGGGAGGAGGGGATCCCCGAGCTCGCACGCTTCCGCTCCCAGGAGCTCGAACTTTATAACCCCGATTCGCAGGCCAAATTCGAGCGGATAGCTGAGCAGCTGGCGCTCGCCGACTACCTTGTCCTCTATTCGAACCGGCTGTACGCGACGTTGTCCCGCCTTCCCGAGCGGTATCCCGCCAGCCGGGCCTACTACGAGCGCCTGTTCGCGGGTGACCTCGGATACGAGCTTGTCTACAGCGCGGAAAGCATTCCCGCTTTCGCCGGAATTGCGTACGAGGACGATTACTTCGGGCGCGGCGGTCTCGAGGCGCCGGTTGGATACGAGCATTCGTCGGGACGCGTGGCAACCGTCGGCTTCGGGTGGGCGGACGAGAGTTTCACGGTCTACGTCCATCCGCGCACCCTGATCTTCAAGTACGTCGGAGGCGATTCAGAGAGCGAACTCGCCAAGATCCTCGTGCAGGCCGCGCCTTCCACCGCAAGCCTCGGGTTGATGCTCACCGAAGAGGAACGTGGCGCTCAGATCGCCGGCGGGACGTATGCGTCCATCGTCCAGCTCGATGGATCGGCGAACCGGTGGTCGTGGATTGTCTGGCTGCTCGCGATGGAAGTCATCGGGCTTGCCGTGACCCCGATCGCGCTGTTCGTGTTCCGTCCGCTGGCGGGCCGGGGCTACCTTTTAGCCAAGCTGCTCGGACTACTGCTCGTCGCCTTGCTGGCGTGGCTTCTGGCGAGCTTCGACCTGGCCGGTTTCTCCCGGTTATCGGTAGTCCTGTCGATCGTGGCGGTCGCAGTCGTTTCCGGCATTCTCTGGGTTCGAAACGCCGGGGAGGTCCGGAACTTCATCCGCCGGAACTGGCGTAAGGCCCTCCCGCTCGAAGCCCTGTTCATCGCCGCGTTCGTTTCGTTCCTGCTGATCAGGGTGGCAAACCCGGACCTGTGGCACCCCTTCCGCGGTGGCGAGAAGCCGATGGATTTCGCGTACCTCAACGCCGTCGCCCGATCGACCATCATGCCGCCATACGATCCCTGGTTCGGGGGAGGCTATCTGAACTATTACTACTTCGGCCAGTTCGTAGTCGCTTCCCTGATCCGCCTGACAGGAATTGCGCCGTCGGTGGCCTACAATCTGGCCGTTCCTGCGCTGTTCGCCCTTACAGTTGGCGCCGCTTTCACCGTCGTCTACGCCCTGGCTGAGGGCACGAGGCGTGCGCGGGGCCTGGCCGGCCCGTCCCGTGGACCGGTGTACGCCGGCATCGCCGCGGCCGTCCTGGTAGCGGTGGCCGGAAACGTCGACGGCCTCGTTCAGCTGGTCGAGGGCGCGTGGGGATCCCTTTCTCAGGGCGATCCGTTTCCGCCATTCGATTACTGGCGGAGCTCCCGGATGATGGCGCCGGACTCTCCCGGCAACGAAATCACGGAGTTCCCATTTTTTACATTCCTCTTCGCCGATCTGCACGCGCACCTGATCGCCATCCCATTCACGCTGCTTGCAGTCGGGCTGGCAATCACCGTCTTTCTCGGTGCCTGGGAGAGGGGCAGGGGCAGAGCCGCGGAATGGCTGGCTATTGCGCTGCTCGGCATCGCGGTGGGCGTTCTGCGCGTCATCAATGCGTGGGACTTCCCGACCTATCTGGTGCTCGCGGCCGCTGCCGCGTTCTTCGGGGAAGTGCTCGCCGGAAGAGGGCAGCTATGGCGATCTTTCGCGATCGGAATCGTCAAGACCATCGCGGTTGCCGCGATCGGCTATGTCGTTTTCCTGCCCTTTCACCTCCGCTTCGAGCTGTTCAACGACGGCATCGAGGCCAGCAAGACCCAGACACCGCTCTGGAGGTATCTGGCCGTCCACGGGCCGTTCCTGGCCGTCATCGTCAGCTACCTGGTGTGGGAGGCGAAGTCGGCGATCGGCGAGGCGGTGCGGAGGACCGGGCTCAGGCCTGAGTACCTCGCGCTGTATGTCGCTGTCCCTGCGGCATTGTTTGCGGCCGTGGCGGTATTTGGCTACGCGACCCTGGTCTTCACGCTGGGGCTGGTCCTGTTGACGGCAACCCTTGCGTTCCTGAAATACCGGGCCGAAGACGCCAATTCGCGCTACTTCGTGATCCTGGCCGCAATGCTGTCGATCGCCTTTGCGATCGGCGCGGCAGTCGACGTGGTGTCGGTGAAAAACGACATTGGACGCATGAACACGGTCTTCAATTTCTACCTTCAGGCCTGGGTGCTGTTCGGCCTGGCGACCGCCTACATCCTGTGGCGCCTGGGTTCGGCCGGCTGGCTGTCATTGAAGGGCGCGCCGGCTCGCCGCGTAGCCTGGCTGGCGGCAATCGCAGTGCTGTTCACCGCCACCTTCGTGTATCCAGTCCTTGGTACACGGGCGCGGATCGCCGACCGGTTCGACACGTCCTTTACGGGCGTGGACGGCATGGCGTACATGAACGGGACAACATATCGGGAGCCGAACGCAGAAATCGATTTCAAATACGATCTCGACGCGATCCGGTGGCTGCAGGAGAACGTCAAAGGGTCGCCGGTGGTCCTCGAAGGGCTGACCGAACTCTACCGTTGGGGCAACCGCGTTTCCGTGTACACCGGTTTGCCGTCGGTCGTCGGATGGGACTGGCACCAGCGCCAGCAGCGGGTCGAGTACTCGTGGGCTGTCACCCAACGCAGGGGTGATGTGAACCGGATCTTCACAACGACCGATGAACGCGCCGCCCTGGAGCTGATGCGTGAGTACGACGTGCGATACGTGTTCGTTGGCGAGTTGGAGCGGCAGTACTACCCGGCCGCCGGGATCGCCAAGTTCGATCGCATGCGTGACGACGGCCTGGCGCCGGTCTATTCAAACGATCGGGTCACGATTTACGAGCTCGCGCCGACGACCTCCGGCACGATCAGACCGTAGTCGCCGTCGTTCCTGCGATAGACCACGTTGATGGATTCGCCTTCGACGTTCAGGAATACGAAGAACGTGTGGCCGAGGAGGTCCATCTGGGCCGCGGCCTGTTCCACGGTCATGGGGCTTACCTCGTGACGCTTGACCCTGACAACCGCGCCCTGATTGGTCTTGACACCCGTCCCGCGAGCTGAACCGGCGGCAGAGACCTCTGATTCCGCAATCAGCGATGAGGCAATTGCCTGCTCGAACTCGGAAATCCCGCCGTCGCGCTTCGATCTTGTGCGGCGGGTCTTGTAGCGATCGATCTGGCGGACGATGGTGGCGACAACTCCGTCGATCGCCGCGTTTATGTTCGCCGCCCGCTCCTCACCGCGAATGATCGCTCCGCCCTTGAGGGCAGCCGTGACCTCCGCAACGTATCGGGAATCGATGCTCTTGGTTTCCTCATGCTTGAGGATGAGCCTTACCGGTATCGTCTTCCTGAGCCTGCGGTCCAGCTTGGCGAGCCGTTTCCGGGCGTAGCCTTGGAGGGCATCGGTAAGCGCCAGGTTCTTGACGGTGACCGTCAGTTCCACGGGTTTGCTCCATTAAACTGCTGCCTCGTGAAGCCGAACGAAATCCAACCGGTGTCGAAATTGTACGCGCAAGGACTGCGACTCAGGACCCGAATTGCGCGCGCGGGTTCGGCTGCGCTCGATCTCGTGTTTCCACCAAGGTGCGTCCATTGCGACCGGGGCGGGCGCCTCCTGTGCGACGAGTGTATTCGCGCTTCGATCAGGCTCGATGGCCCTGCCTGCACGCGATGCGCCCAGCCCCTTGGGACCGCGGCGCTTTGCACGCGGTGCGCGTCGGCGCCTCCAAACCTTTCGTCTACGGTCGCCGTATTCCAGTTCGGAGGCGCGATCCGGAGTGCAGTCCATGCCCTCAAGTACCGTGATCTCCGTTCCCTCGCCCCGGTTCTCGGTTCGCTCATGGCGGCGGATCCACGCGTAGCGTCGCTGCGACCCGATGTAATCGTCCCTGTGCCCATGCAGCGAAGCCGCATTAGAGCACGCGGGTACAACCAGGCAGAACTGCTGGCCCGGCGATTGGGCAGGCTGCGGAACATCAGAGTCGAAGCAACCGCGCTGCGGCGGGTCACGGATACGCCTCCGCAGGCCCGAGCAAAGTCCGATGCGGAGCGCGAAAGACAGGTCCGCGGGGCATTTGCGGGGTCAGACGCCGTGACTGGACTGCGCGTGCTCCTGGTAGATGACGTTGCCACTACGGGAAGCACGTTGCGGGAATGCGCTGCGGCCCTGGTTGCTGCGGGCGCGTCCGAGGTATCCGCCCTGGTCCTCGCCAGAGAGGTCTAATGCCGATCAAGGCTGTCTTCTTCGATGTCTACAACACGCTCGCGGGATTCCACCCGCCACGCGAAGAAATCCAGGCCGCGGCGGCATCCGAATATGGTTTGAAATTGACACTCGAAGGTACCGCCCGCGGGTACCACGAAGCCGACGCCTTCATGAACGAACAAAATCGCACTCGGCCGGTCCACAGCATGGACCCCGACGAACGGGAACGGTTCTTCGCAGAATATGAACGCCGGGTTCTCAAAGGCTCCGGTCATGATGTCAACGCGGAATTTGCCGCTCGCGTCTGGCACGCAGTCCGGCGACAGGAATATCGCTTGAGGTTGTTCCCGGACGCAGCGCCGACACTCGATGGCCTGCGCGGACGGGGGCTGCGGGTCGGGGCGATTTCAAACATCAATCAGCCGGGCGACCAGTTGAAACGGGACCTGGAGCTGACCGGCCACGTTGACTTCGTTATCACCTCGCGTGAGGCGGGTGCTGAGAAGCCGCATCCGCCGATCTTTCGGGCTGCCCTCGCCAGGGCTCGCGTCCGGCCCGCGGAGGCGGTGCACGTTGGCGACCAGATCGATTCGGACATCCTGGGTGCAGCTGCGGTGGGCATCAATCCGGTCCTGCTGGACCGCTACGGCAACCACCCGGACTACTCGGCGCATCCGCGCATTACAAGGCTCGACGAGATCGCAGGCGTGCTTGATCGGATGAGGTAAGAGGGCGCGGTCGCGCCGGCGTGCAACCGGGCGACGTCAGGCGTGGGCGCCAACCAGCGTCTGCAGCGTGCGCTGACGGAAGCCCGCAACCTCGTCGAGGACGGACTCCAGGCGCTCCATCCACTCGTCGTCCTCGCGGTCGATCTCCATCCGGATTTGCATATAGCCGACATCCGCCAGACGCCCGATCACTCGCTGCAGGGCAGTCCTTGCCCCTCCGATGGCGTCTCGCAACGAGATCGTGATCCGGTCCTTTGTGGCGACGACGCTGTCTGCGTTGCACGCCTCGGCGAGCACACGGGTTCGAGTCTGGTAGAGCAGCAGCTCGGCCTGCTTCGGCGCCGGCCCGAATCGGTCCCGCAGCTCGTCGCGAATGTCATCGACCGCGCCTAGATCGATGATGCGTGCGAGCCGCTGATACAAGGTCAATCGTTCGACGAAGTCCTCTACATACGTGTAGGGAAGCCGCGAGTCGATGCCAAGCTCGACCTGTACCAGGGAGAAATCGCGCCTGTGCTCGGGCCGCGGCTTGCCATCGGCATCTGCTTTGAGATCGGTCACGGCCTCGGCGAGCAGCTTCGAATAAAGGTCGAAACCGACCGCGGCAATCTGGCCGCTCTGCTCCGCGCCAAGGATGTTCCCGGCGCCCCTGATTTCCAGGTCCCGCATCGCGATCTGATAGCCGACGCCGAGCTCGGTAGCGGCCAGTATCGTGTTCAACCTCTGCTCCGCCGTTTCGGTCAGCTTCTTGCCGCGCGGCACAAGCAGGTAGGAATAGGCCCGCCGGGCGCTGCGGCCGATGCGGCCGCGGATCTGGTAGAGC
>JACQUF010000276.1 GCA_016210435.1 Chloroflexota bacterium | reverse complement strand
TACCAGAACCCTTCGAGTGTGGCCAGGACGAGCGGCAGAGTGAGGGCCGGGATTCGCGGATTCCCGAACGGGTCATACGAGAACGCAGACACAAGACTAGCGACAGACAGTGCGAAGGCGCCCACGAAAAGCGGCGCCGCATGCGTGGGCGAGCGCCGGAGGATCACGGCTGCTGTCAGGTACCCGCACCCGAGCAGCCCAAACGCCACGCCGAGGTAGCCAGTGGAAAGCCAACCGATCAGGTCGAGGGTCAGCAGGAACGGCGCCACGAGCAACGAAGCCGCCAGCCACGTCCAAAGGGGCTGCCTGAATGACCTCGCCGACGCAACTGCCAGCGCCGTGACCCCGTACAACACCGCGGTCCGGCTTACCTGATGGACCTCGGGCCACAAAGCCGCGGCCGCTACGAGCGCATATCCGATCGCCCGCCCTGGCTGCAGGATTGGCCACTGCCCGAGGACGTTCCCGTTGTAGCGGTCCCTCGAGAGCCAGCCCGCCACCAGGTAGACCACGCCCATGCCGAGCAGCAGCACATCGAACAGATAGATCGGCACCACACCCGATTCGCCGAGCGGGTACAGGACGGAAATAGCCGGCAGGCCGGTGAGAAGGTATTCGTATATCCGTTGGGAGGTGTATCGGTAAGCCAGGATGTAGAGACCGGTCCCGGCGGCGCCAGCGAGCGCCAGAGGATAGCTGTCGATCACCCCGGTCGCCCAGAATCCAACGAGAACGCCGATCACGCCTAGCAGAAGCGCCTGGGCGGTCCAGAACAACGGCGCCGTAACGTCGCGGTAGGGCGAATTGCGGGATACCCGCCAGACCACGATCAAGGGCGCAGCCCAGATCGCGATCGATGCCACTGACCATTCCCAGGACAGGCCACCGACCCAGAGAGCGAGTGCGAGCGTTGCCGCTACGGCCGCGACGGTGCCATGGGTCAGGAGGTGACCCTTGTAACGCAGGGTGAGCAGCAGCCAGGTCGGGATGCAGGAAGCTGCCACGTACAGCCAGGCGTTGAGCGGCAGATCGACTGGAAGCCCAAGGCCGGGCAGTACGACTTGGCCCGGGGCCTCGAACTCGCGGAACATCCAGGCGCCGATGTTGAAGGGTACCCAGAGCGCACTCAGCGTGAGAATCGCAAGTCCCGACAACCGGAGCTTGAGCCGTTCCTTCACGATGTGGCCGGCTGCGATAAACATGAGGAACTGGCTGACCAGGATGGCCTGTATCCGGGGCCAAACGTCGGTGTAGCTCGACGACGACCTCCACTGGTCGACAAGCAGGGCCACAGACGAGACGGCAACGAGTAAGACCCCGAAGGCGAGGACCGTCGTCAGTGTGCGTTCGGAGAGCAGAGCTGCGAACACCGCGCCCCAGTTAACCGGTTTCCTGGGTGCACGCGGTGGCCGCCTTCGCATGCTCGGTTCGGCTTCGGTGACCACCGGTTCGGACACGGGAATCACGCGGTGTTCGATGTGGGATGCAGCTCCCACATGGGACAGCACAGTCCTGAGGTCTGGGGGAGATGCCTCGACGATCGAGGGGGTCGTGTCAGCGGCGGGCGAAGGCGTAAACGGGAGGTGTGACGGCTGCGACTCGACGACAGGAGGCGAAGGCGCAAACGGGAGCTCTGACGATGGCGTCTCGACGACGGAAGGCGTGGCTACGGCCGAGGAGAGCTCAACAGCGTCTTCCTGGCTCTCAGGTACCGGTGGCGCGATCGGCGGACGCAGCCGCTCCGAATAGCGGCGGATAAGCAGTTCCAGGAGCACGTCGTCGAGGTCTGTTTCAGCGCGGATGTCCTCGAGTGCGTCGATCAGATATCCGAGCCGGGCAGGCGTCTGCGCAATTGCCTGGACGCGTGGCTGTGATGCCCCAATCAGCGACCCCTCGAGGCGTCGCGCCTTTGCTTGAATCTCTGCGCTTTGTGCGTCGTCGTCAGCCACCGACAGATAGGTTCCGTACGCGTAGAGCGCCCGGCTGCTCAGCCCTTGTTGCTCGTAGAGGAGCCCGAGCTTGAGATGAGGTTCTGGCTCCTCCGGGTCTAGGGCGGCCGCCATCAAGTAGTCTTCCTCCGCGGCGGACAACTGCCAGTGCTTCTGTCTCAGGTACCCCCTTGCAACGTAAAACTGCGCGCAGTCTGGATACAGCCGGATCATCTCGTCGAGGCCCCGAATGCCCTCTTCGAGAGCGCGGGACCCGTAATACCTGGCCAATCTCTGCTCGATCCTGCCTCGGTGGCCGGCCAGCCAGCCATTCACAGTCGCGAAAGCCTGATCACCAGTCGCTTCTGAAACGAGGGCGGCGCTCAGTTCCTCGTCAATGAACTGAACGCTCGCCAGTTCTTCAAGGAGGGCCGAGACCGCGTCAGCCGTTTCAGGTGCGACCGTGGCGGCCCCTGCCTCCACGTAGGTCGCGTACGGGCGTTGTCGGGCCCCGCAATGGGAGCAGAAGCGGCTATCCGGCCGATTGGTACCGCGGCAGTTTGCGCATTGCATGGGAACATCCAAGCGCGGCGAGGTGCTCAGCCGCCAGGTAAAAGTGAACTAATCCTTGAGTGACAGACGGACTATCCGCGTCGGCTGTTAATGTCCACGCACGTGGTGTACGACCATCAGCGGACTGTCTTGTGCGGTCCGCGACCAGGTTCCTATCGGCTAGCTTTTTCGAGGACCCTCCCAAAACTGCCCTGTCTTGCCCAGTCGCCGGAGCGCGTCAGCCTGCTGTGCCGATTTCAACGGCAACCATCGTGAGATGTAGTTGCCATCCAGCATGTGCTTACGCTCCTCGGTGCTGAACACGAATAGCCAGTCCCGGGCAGGCATGATCCCTTCTGCTGAGTCCGGGTTGTACTGCGGCCAGTTCCTCACATGCTCTTCCGAACGGAAGAGGTTCATGCCGCCTCAACGTAACGTCCTCGTACGCGCTGGACCCGGAAACGGAAAATTCGTATGTCCGACGAGGCCGGGAGGCTCAGACCGAAGAAGCTCTCCATCGCGAACGTGAACCTCGATTGGCTGGTTGCAGTCGAGGCAGGGGCAAGTGATCCGCACGATCTTGCCTGGGACTAGCCAGCAAACTGCCAGCGAGTCGAATCCTCATTGCGAAAACCATTTTTGATGACCATCGACGGTTATCTTGTATTGGGTCGGAATGCTGGAGAAAGGCTGGAAGACCGCAATCAAGTCGCTATCCGGATGTAGCCAGGCCGGGTAGCTCGTTGCCATCAAGTCGTGCAGTGCACGTCTGCTTTCCTCGACGCCACACCCGAGGTCGGTGGCCAGTTCCGTGTAGTGAGAAGCACGACCAGTTTCCACCAGCCTGGTGATGATTGCGTGGAACGTTCTGTCAAGGTTCGTCGAGTCGGTCATCAATGGGCTCCTGGCAGATGTGAAGGGGCCGGCGATCACAAAGAAGCAAGCTCGTCACCCTTTGCGCGTGATGTAGTAGTTGTTGATGATGTCCCCTTCGAGCCGCTTGACGCTGATCTGCTTGAAGCCTGCTTCGTTGAGCAGTTCGCGGGCCTTCTGCTCCCCCCACATCGTCCCAAGACCCTCACCGTTGAGCGCGAGGGAGACCGTCATGCAATGCATGACCGAGGCCGTATACAAGAATGGCGCGAGGGGATGGTCCAGGTTCTCTTCGACATTGCTGGACCCGGCCACATCGACCATGAGGAACACGCCGCCGGGCTTCAGGGCCCTGTGAATGCTGGCCAGGACCTTGCGGGGGTGCGCCTGATCGTGGATCGCGTCGAACACCGTTATCAGGTCGTAGCGGTCAGCGATGTTCAGCTTCGACACATCCTGAACGACAAACTCGGCATTGCGCAGCTTCAATCTGCTGGACTCGGCACGGGCAGCCTTTATCCCCTTTTCAGAGAAGTCGTATCCGACGAACCGGCTCTTCGGGAACTCGCGCGCCATCAGGTTGATCGCATGGCCTGCGCCGCAT
>JACQUF010000275.1 GCA_016210435.1 Chloroflexota bacterium | reverse complement strand
GTACCGAAGCCGTTCGATGGATTGGATGAGTACCGGCGACATCTGGATACTGCTACGAACGCATCCTCCGAGTAACAAAGCGAGCGATCATTCGCTTTTGACGGGGACCCCGCCTCGAAATACGATCCGATGGGTCAAAGGATCTGATGCTCAGCCGCCAGCGCGTCAGCCGTTCTGCCCGGCCGCGTCCGAAGCCGGCCGACCGGCATCCGGAAATACACCTTCAGCAGTCTAACTTTGCCGCCTCGCCGGTTAACGGCCACCGGTCCACGATCCGCGTGCTTGTGGCGCTGCTTGACAATCCAACTGCGTCTCGAGTGCGCAGAGATCTCTCCAACGCACCCGAAGTTCATCTCCTCGAGCGCGGTGACGGCGAGGACAGTCCACAGGTCGTGATCGTCGACTATCGAAGAGAGACCGGGCTCACCGCAGTTCATGGCGGGCGGGAAGCGAGGCCTGTGGCGCTCGGACCAGGGTGTGATGACGCCGCGGTGCTTGATGCGTTGCAGTACGGGGCCTGGGCGCTTCTGCCCGAGGACCCTTCGCCGTCCGAGCTCCTGGCCGTGGTTCGCAAGGTCGCGGCCGGCGAATGCCCGATCCTGGCAGATCTCTCGAGACGGCCGGAGGTTGCCGGCCAGGCCCTGACGCGCTTGCGGATGATCGCGTCCAGGCCAGGTAATCCGCTTTCTGCAAGAGAGGCGGCGATCCTGGCCCACGTGGCCCGGGGCGCGAAGAACGGCGTGATCGGCGCGATCCTGGGGGTGCGGGAGCAGACGGTCAAGAACTATCTCTCCGGGATCTTGAAGAAGACCCGAACGGGCAACCGGGCTGAGGCCGCCGCCGTAGCCCTCAGGAACGGCTGGCTCGATACCTGAGTGGCCGGGGCCGCCCTGCCCCGGGTAGACCTCGCACCGGCCGCGACGAATTTCGTTTTGAAAGCTGCTCCCTGTGCTATACTCGACAAAGCTTTCCGGAAGCTACGCGACCGGCTTGTTTCGCGCGCTGAGCGCGGCTCCACCAGGGCATTCCTTACACGTAAAAGGCGGTATTGATGCAGCAGGCTGTAGAGACGACGGTCGGCGGCGAGCAACTCGACATCCGCTCGCTGCTCGAGTCCAGCGCCCACATCGGTCACCCGACCAAGCGGTGGCATCCGAACATGCGACCCTACATCTACGCGAAGCGCGGTGGGGTCCACATCATCAACCCTGAACGCACGATCGAGTGTCTCGAGCGGGCGGGCCGGTTCCTCGCCGATATAACGGCCCGGGGCGGCAGTGTGCTCCTGGTTGGGACGAAGAAGCAGGCCCAGGACACGATTTCGGATGAGGCGCGGCGTTGCGAAGCCCATTACATCAACCGCAGGTGGCTCGGCGGTCTTCTCACTAACTTCCAGACGATCCAGGAACGCGTCGATTACCTGGTGCGGATGGAAGAGCGCAAGGTCAAGGGCGAGGCCCTCGGTCACACCAAGCGCGAAGAGCTTCGCGCCGAGACCGAGATCGGCAGGCTCAACAACTACCTGGGCGGCATCAAGAACATGACCAAGCTTCCCGATGTCGTGTTCGTCGTCGACATCGAGAAGGAGAAGAACGCGATCTTAGAGGCTCGCCGGCTGAAGATCCCGATCGTGGCGATAGTCGACACGAACTCCGACCCGAGCCAGGTCGACTACCCGATCCCGAGCAACGATGACTCGGTGCGGGCGATCCGGCTGATCACGCGGCGAATCGCGGACGCTGTGCTTGAAGGCCGCGCCCGGTTCCAGCGAACGGAAGAGGAACGGCTGGCGCAGGTCGCAGAGATCGAGAAGCAGGAAGCAGAAGCCAGAGCGAGCTCGCAGGCGGCAGCGGCCGCAAGGCTCGCCCGTGGGCGCACCGCAGAAGCCGCTCGGCCCGAGAGTCCAGCTGAAACGGCAGCAGTGGACCCCGAAACCCAGGCTTAATGCAGTCCCGTTCGTTTCGGGACATGTGACCGGCGAGCGTCCGTAGTTACGCTCGCATGTACTGAGAGAAGTTAGTTGCAGATTACCGTCAAAATGGTCAAGGAACTCCGGACGCGGACGGGCGCCGGGGTTATGGATTCCAAGAAAGCGCTCGAGGAGGCCTCGGGCGACATGTCAAAGGCCGAGGAGATCCTCGCCAGGAAGGGTCTCGCGTCAGCCGCAAAGCGGGCCGGGCGTGAAACAAGCCAGGGCGTCGTCGAGTCGTACATCCACAGCGGCAGCCGCGTGGGATCGATCGTGGAACTTAACTGCGAGACCGATTTCGTGGCCAGGACCGCCGATTTCAAGGCCCTCGCGCGCAACCTCGCAATGCAGATCGCCGCGATGTCGCCGACATTCGTCGAGCGGGAGACCGTGCCGGCCGATGCCGGAGAAGTGTTGGACGAGAAGATCCTCCTTGAACAGGCCTATATTCGGGATCCCGGCAAGACTGTGCGCGATGTCATCACCGAGGTCGTGGCGAAGACGGGTGAGAACATCCGCGTAAGGCGTTTTGCACGCTTCGCGCTGGGTGAATAGGGCTGCGCCAATGGGCGACTTCATCTACGAGCGGATCGTTCTGAAACTTAGCGGTGAATCGCTCAAGGGGAAGCGCGCTTCCGGGCTCGATCCGGACACCGTGCGTTTTGTGGCGGAAGAAGTGGCCGGCGTCGCCAGGGGTGTTCAAGTCGGCCTGGTCGTGGGCGGCGGTAACATCTGGCGCGGCGCAGAATACGAGGCGGCCGGCATGGACCGGGCTACCGCCGACAGCGCTGGCATGCTCGCCACGATCATCAACGCGCTGGCCCTTCAGGACGCCCTGGAGCGCACCGGCCTCACCGTGCGCACCCAGACTTCGATCACCATGCCGTCGGTCGCGGAGCCCTATATCCGTCGACGGGCGATCCGCCACATGGAAAAGGGCCGCGTGGTCATCTTTTCCGGCGGCACCGGCAACCCCTTCATGTCGACCGATACCGCGGCAGCGCTGCGCGCACTCGAAATCGGCGCGGACGCCCTTATCATGGCGAAGAACGACGTCGACGGCGTCTATACCGCGGACCCGAGGAAAGACCCGCTGGCGACCAAGCTCACCCACATCACTCACATCGACGCGCTGCGCCGCCGCCTTGGCGCACTCGACAGCACCGCGCTTTCGATGTGCATGGACAACGGTCTCCCAATTGTGGTTTTTAATATGTTTACCCAGGGCAACCTGACACGCGTCCTGCGGGGGGAACGTGTCGGCACCTTGATTTCCGAAGCGCAGCCCGCGCCGGCGAACTGATCGAACCCCGACTGGCCGTCGATACATCCGACGGCTCTAGGACTCCGGTTGAGACGGCCGGGAACGATCCGGGCCGAGACAAGGGGGTAGGCGGGCATGACCACCGAACAGCTGGAAATCGCCAGGAACAAGATGAAATCCGCCGTGGATATCCTGCACAAGGACCTTGCGGGCGTGCGCACCGGGCGCGCCAATCCGGGACTCGTTGAAAACCTGACCGTTGACTACCACGGAACACATCTGCCGATCAAGCAGCTGGGCACGATCTCCGCGCCCGACGCCCGCTCACTGATGATCCAACCGTGGGACGCAAGCGCGGTTGCCGCGGTAGAGAAGGCGATCCGGAATTCAGACCTGAGCATCATGCCCAACGTGGACGGGCGCGTCATCAGGCTTACAATTCCGCCTCTCACGGAGGAGCGGAGGCGAGACATTGTGAAGATGGTCCGCAAGCGGGTCGAGGAAGCCAGGAT
>JACQUF010000274.1 GCA_016210435.1 Chloroflexota bacterium | reverse complement strand
CTTGGCGCTCTCGACTACCAGATCGTCGTCAAGACCAAGGACGGTCGAACCGGGACTTTCGATCAGGATGACGTTGCCATTGTGAACAAGACGTCGGGTATTGATAGCAGGGTACAGATCCTGGACTAGTGCATTGGCCGGTAACGGGGCGTTCCCGAGCCGTCGGCACGCCCCTGGCCAAACCGGGATGACCGGGATGCCGAGTCCGAGATCGCCCAAGGGAACTTAAGAATGAATATCTCCTTCAGTACGTTCAGCTCGTGGGTGCGACCACTTGGACTCGGCATTCTGTTAGCCGGCATGGCAACTATGGCGGCATGCAGCGGCAAGCCACCGGTCGCGACGCCTTCCGTGAGCGCTGACGCCACCGCAATCCCGACTCCGATTGCACAGAAGGCGCCCGAAGCCACAAGAATTCCGCTGAAACTCCTGAAAACTCAGACGGAGAAGGGGTTCAGCGGACAAGCATTCACGATGACCGGCGAGGGACTCACCCCCAGCACCGAAGTTGAGTTCGTGTGGATCACGGTTGAGGGGAGTTTCGACGCCCAGGTCAAACCAGACATCGTGGAGTTTTATGAGCCGAAATTCCAGGAAAAGCGGGTCACGCTCGGACGAGTCAGCACTGATGCTCAGGGCCACATACAGGCCAGTTTCGTCGTACCGGAAGACTACGGTGAGACGCACGATATTTATGCCGTGATTGACGGACAACAGGTCGCCAAGGGCGGCTTTCGCATCCTCCGTGAAGTCACGATTGAGCCGACGAGTGGGCCGATCGGAACCCCGATCACGCTCAAGGTGAGGGGGCTTGGCTGGAAACCGATCGAGGCCAAGATGGCGGTCCGATACGACAACCAGTACACCGGATTCGTCACGGCCATCACCACGCGTGGTTCCGCGTCTGCCGTGATCCGCGCTGCGGGCCCGGTTGGTCAGCACGTCATCGAGCTGAGCGGCTCTGGCGCCAATGGCGGCGGGTACCTGAACAACCAGCAGTCGCCTTATGCCCACATCTATCCGGAAGCCGGGTCGTTTCGCCTGACATTCCGTGTAACGAACGACGCAGGTGCGCCTCCCGCCGTCTTCGACTGGCCCGATCCGAGCCGAGTTGTGAAACCGGCCGTCGAGGACCCGATCACCACATCCGTCGGCGTCGCCAAGTCATCCGGTGCTTCCGTTTCGCTCGCCGCCGCCACTGGTTCGACGATGACGCTCGATCGCTCTTCCGGTCCGGTTTCGACAAAGGTCGGTTTGCGGGCGACCAATCTGCCCGCGAATTCCGAATTCGAACTGGTCTGGAAAACGGTGCTTGGTCACCTCGTAGGTTCGCCTGGATGGGACCGCGAGCCGTCGCGGAACCTGGGCGAAATCTCGGTTGGCAAGGTTTCCTCGGACAAGGACGGAAACCTTGCCGGAAGCTTTGCTGTGCCCGATGAGCTAGGAAGCTGGCACGAAGTTCAGCTGGTGAAGGACGGCGCGCCGGTAGCGCTGAACCGGTTCTTCGTCGAGCGCAGTCTCGTATCCATGTCCCCCACTCGCGTGAAGGTCGGTGAAACCGTCAGGATCGAGCTCAAAGGCATCGGGTGGTCCGACATCGACAACGGGTTCGCCGCTACCTATGACAACGCCTACATTGGATATGCGTGCGGCTTCAACAGCCGCGGCACGATTGTGCTCAATCTTCCGGCCTCCGGTGCACCCGGTACCCACCTGATCGACCTCTATCCGATGACGTATTTGCGCACCGGTAAGACGCCCTGGCATTACATGATGCCGCAGCTCACGTACGCGCAGGACCACCCCGGACTCGCGCTCGGGTACAACCTGCCCGCTTTCCGGCTCGCGATCGAGGTCGTGGAGTAGACGGCCGCACGCGGCCGTCAAGGCAGGTGCAGCGGTGAAGCAGAGCACCCGAAGCTGGCTCTGGCGGCCGGTGCTCATGATCGGTCTCGCGACCGTTACGGCCTGGGTCGTTGAATGCACGGCCCAGGCCGCTCCGCAGGTGGCATCACGGGATTCCCAGGAAACGACGACCGTCAGTGTCGTCATGCGGGAGCACGCTTTCGAGCCTTCGACGATCCGTCTGCGGGCCGGCCAGCAGGCGCAATTGGATTTCACAAATGAAGGCGTGATCCCTCATGCCGTTATGATCGGGCTCGTGCTCGAACGCCTCACG
>JACQUF010000270.1 GCA_016210435.1 Chloroflexota bacterium | reverse complement strand
TGTCAGATTCAGGGACGCGACTCCTAGTTGTGATAGACAGGCGAAGTGGAGACGCGCGCCTTCCGACTTCTCCACGTCCTCACCGGCTGCGCCTACGATTGAATCGACCACGACGGCCTTGATGTCCCACTCGGCGACCTCTCGTTGTACGGAATCAAGCTCGTCCGGCAGAGATTGCCGCATCCTGCGATAGCGCAACCTGTCTGGCGGGAGCGTGACGCCGTAGGCTCGTTCGATGGCGCAGCGCAACACGCCGAACTCGTCTCGGGAGCCCTCCCAATCGAGATACATGCAGGAGGCGGGTTCGGATACCCGGATGCCTGGTATCAGGCTTTGGCCCAGGACAATCGAGGCTGCTAGCGCCTGTGACCATGACGATTTACCAACGCCGCCATCGGCGTATAGGAGCGTAGGTTGACCTGTTTTGAGGATCGGATGGGCGAGCCACGCCGCGGAGCCCGCCGGAACGATCTGCGCGGCATCTTCCGATAGCCCCTGGCTAGTGAATGACGCCACGATATGTTTGGCCATCTGATCGAGGATGCCTAGCCAGTTCGCTTCCTGCCGCTCTCGAAGGGTTCTCGCCAGTGACGTTCGCGACCGGTCAGCCAGGAGGTTGAACGTAACCGGGCCGTATATCTCGCCTACTCCGCTGGTGGCGACAGTGAGCCAGCACGTGATGCCGTCAGACGTCTCGCGGATCCGTTCAGCGCGGATGGTCAACCCCTCTTCGGGCCACTGGAAGATACGGCGGGTGCTGATCGTTTCGTCAACGATGGGCTTGGTCGTACCCTTCCCCTGATAGGTCGTGATTCGCGAGGGCGTGTACCGCCAGACGCTCGTTACGACGGCGCGCAACTCCTGGAGGTGCATGGGCGGGTTGCACGCATCGGCAAACTGCTTGAGCGCGGCGAGCGCGATATCCTGCGGCACGTTGATGGACCGGAAATAGCCCGCGAGCCGCGACGCCAGGTCGTTTCGCTGTCCTTCCGGCGCGCCGTTGAGAAGAGCTGTGGCGACCCATTCCGGTTGCGAGCCGGGATCGGGCTTGACGCCGTTCGTCTGCGCCTTGACCCGCTCGAAGAGGGCGGGCACCTCGACGTAATCGACGGTTGGGATATCCCGAAGAATCTTGTAGTCGCGGGGATGATCGGCTTCAGGGGTCGTGCAGCCTGTCTTGGTGCAGGGCCAGACGATAGACGGCGGGGCGACAATGTAACCGCCTTCCGAGCGCACATCGACGCCTTCGACGAACCCCGCACCTTGGTGCAGGCTTTCGGTATAGCGGTAAACGTAGTGCCAGCCATGGGGCGTCTTGAACGTTCGTGTGACTGGCAGCGCGACGTTCTCAGCCTTCAGCGCGGCGACCGCGGTCGGGCCGTCGAGGTCCACCACAGCGAGGTTGGATACCTTCCCGGTAACGATGCCGACGTTGGCGGCAGGTTCTTCGCGCCAGAAGCCGCGAAGATCAGCCTCGGTCAACGCTTTGCGCTGGTACTCCTTCCAAGATACGAGCAGGGGCACCTTGGAACCGGGCTTCAGGGGAATGACGGAGTAACCCTGGCGGGCGTAGGCGATGGCGGCGTCAACCAGCAAGTTCGGCACGAGTGTCACCACGATGACGAGCGCAGTTTTGGTATCGATCAGCGAGAAGGTGCTTTGCCTGGACGTCGCAGCATGCTCAGCGGTCCAAAGTGCCGCGTTCCAGGACCCGTTCGATCGCATGCCGCGCGAAGAGCACCTTACGTCCGAAGCGGAGGCAGGGAAGATCCCCTGATCTTGCAAACCGGTAGATCGTCGCCTCTGATACCTGGAGAAGCTGTGCCGTCTCACGTGCTGTCATCGTCGCCTTCGGGGCGTCTTGTGCCATTCGTGTACCTCACCATCTGTTCCGGCATTGACTGGTTCATATCTCGTCTGCATCGTAGTACACTGTGGAATGATGACGACAAAAACGACAAAGCCGAAAATACGCCGGGATCGCCGGAATTACCCGCTGGAGATGAGCGAACGGGCGAAACGACTCAAGGGTGGCCCTGATTACTTGAGCCCGGCGGAGATCGTGGAGAAGCTGAGGAACGACCGTGATTTCGGCCACATTGCGAGGTCAAAGCCGATTCCTGCGCTTCTTAGATGGGTTCAGCGGCGGACTAGGGAGTCGGTGCTCTCGGGAGAACCCGCCACGTCCGAACGTCTGGGACAGCGCGTACCGCGGACTCAAGTCCGCCCGCGGCCGCCTCTGACCGAAGATGCCGTTCGGCACAAAGTCTCATGGTGGCCCGAGCCGGAAATTGAGCGCTATCTGGCCGTTCTGCAGACGGCGAAGGACCGCGGTCACCGATGGGTCGAGTTGTACTTACGACGGTGGCCTGACGTAGAGACCCTGTGGACTCCGTATCCACCCGGCAAGCCACACACCGCACATACCCAAACGTGGATCGCGGCGATGGTCGGCCTGCCGATTTTGTCCGAGTGGCTAGATCACCGCGCCCCGCGCCAAATAGCCGAACTCATCAAGCAACACAGGCCGTTCGAGCCGAAGCTTCCACACGACTGGTTCAAATTGCCGGACGTGCTGCCGGGCATCAAGCCGTGGTCAGGCGAGATCGTCACGAAAATCACGGCAAGCACGTTACTGCTGGGACGGCAATACATCCCCGACCCGCGGGAAGAAACTCACAGAGCGATCTCGGAGGAACTGGGCAAGCGAAGGCAAACGTACGGCCCGGCCGCCCGCGACTATGCGAATGCCCTCCGGGAGCACGTCAAACGCCACGCCTATGAACTCACGTTGAACCTGCCGTTGACACCAGCCCAGAGCGCCCTTGCCGCGATCTTGGAACGGTTGCCCATGGCCGACCGCCAAGATCTTCCTCACCTGCCAACGGTGGGACAACATGCGTTGTTCATGACGATCTTCAAGTACGACGAGTTGAAGGAGGTCTTCAAGTGAAGGGGAGCGTAGTCGAAGTCGAAGGGAGCAGGGGAAGCCGCTGGGAGTTGTTCGTGTCCGCCGGCAAAGATGCCGCTGGCCAGCGAATCCGGATGCACAAGCGCTTCAGCGGTACGAAAGGCCAAGCCGACCGCGCTTTGCGTGATCTGATCCACGAAATCGAGGCCGGGACCTACGTCAAGCCAACGGCGACGACTCTGGCCCAATTCCTCGAAGGCAAGTGGTTTCAGGTGAAGGCTGGGACCGTTCGTCCGCAAACCCTTGCAACAGACAGAGACTACGCTAGGTGGTACATCGTTCCACGGGTTGGCGGAGTGTCCCTCCCAAAGCTCAGCGCGGAGGTCGTCCAGAACCTCTACTCCGAACTCCAGGCACATGGCGGCCGCGGCGGGCGGCCGCTCGCCCCCGGCACCGTCCTGAAGGTTCACAACATTCTGAACGGGGCGATGGAACAGGCGGTCCGGTTCGGTCTGGTGGCTCGGAATGTGGTCGAATCGGCTGTGCCACCTCGGCAGAGGCGCAGGGAGATCAAATCGCTCACCAGCATCGAGGCGAATCGAGTTCTCGAACAGCTGCGGAAGGCGTCTCCGTGGGCCTTCGCCCCAACGTATCTAGCTTTCCACACCGGGGCACGCCGCTGTGAGATCCTCGGGTTGAAATGGGGTGACGTGGATCTTGCGAAGGGGTCGATAACCATCGTCAGGGGTTATCACCGGCTCGACGATGGCAGGGGAGACGTGCAACCGCCAAAAACTGCCCGCGGGCGGCGTCTCATCCCGCTGACCACGTCCAGCTTTGAAGTGCTCAGGGCGCACCGGGCCGAGGCCGAGCGTGTGGCGGCCATGCTCGGCCGCGCGGTCAGCCCAGACGACGTCGTATTTGCCAGATTCGATGGCGAACCCTACCGGCCGGACTCACTGAGCCAGGCATACCGGCGCGCGGCAAGAAGGGAAGCGATGCGGGCCAGCTTCCACGGCTCCCGCCACAGCCACGCGACGCTCGGTATGCAGGCAGGGATTCACCCGAAGGTGATGTCCGAGCGGCTCGGCCACGCCTCCGTGCTGATCACGCTCGACACCTACTCGCACGTGATGCCGGGATTGCAGGAGGCCGCGAGCGAGAGCCTCGAAAAGGTATTGGGAACCCGCCCCGCGCTGCCCGCGTCAGCTTGATACGGTGTGTATCAAGGCGGGCCAAATGGTTGACGAATTGGTTGACAGTTTTAGGGGTTATATGGTGGGCCCGCGTAGACTCGAACTACGGACCTCCACTTTATCAGAGTGGCGCTCTAACCGGCTGAGCTACGAGCCCC
>JACQUF010000268.1 GCA_016210435.1 Chloroflexota bacterium | reverse complement strand
GCGAACATCTCAAGGCGCTGCCGCATCATGGTCTTGCGCTGGTCCTCTGGCATCGATGCCAGGGCCTTGACCATGTCTTTCATGTCCATTGTCATCTTGGTCCTGCCTTTTCCTTTCGTGTTGTCTGCGGGCTTTCAGATTGCGTAATCCCGGGGCATACCTCCTTTGCGGGCTAGCCCACCAGGGCTGCCATCGTCCGCATCATCATTTGCCGTTGTCCCTCGGGGAGTTCTGAAACGGCGCCCATCATGTCCGCCATTCGGGTCACCCGTTCGTCCGGCTTGCACAGCCCGAGGGCTTCGGCCTGCGACCGCATGAGGGCGTCCCGGCGATCCTGAGGCAGAGAAACCAGTTGGCCCACCATTTCCTGCGTGACCGCCGCGCGCGCTTCGGGCGTTGCGGTGGCGAGCGACTCGTTCATGGTGCGCAGGTAAGCGATGCGCGGGGCTGGTTGCATTTGCAATAACCCTGCAATCATTCCCGCAACCAGCCTTGCCCGCTGCGGGGGCTTCTGACTTGGCAGGATTACCGATGCCATCTGCGCGACGATAGCGTGCCGCTGCCAGTGCTGGATAATCACCCGCACCGCGATGAGCATGAACAGGCCCCATGCAACGATCGGGACACCGACCGACCAGAGCCGCGCCGTGTTGTCCCAGGTACGGAGACCGTTGACCCCCATTTTTGTGTGCATCGGGTCCATCGACAGCATCGACATCAACCCGTAGAAGAGCGTTATGACTCCGATCACCAGCAGGACTTGTTTGACGACGCTCTGGGTAAGCGTCTCGCGGATAAAGGGGTCGCCGATCGCCCTTTTGTAGCCGCCCCGCACGAAGATCAGGAAGAACGCGGCTCCAAGGACGATGCTCAGGGCGGGCCAGAAATCAGGGTCGCTGACAAAAATAGTTACCGTGAACGGGTCTGCCCCGAGAAAGGCGTTGTGGAACCCGTATCCGACGGAGAGCGCGGCTATGACGAGGAGTCCCTCCCGGATCACCGTTGCCGCCCAGCCGGTCCAGGCGCCGTCCCGCATCCGGCGCATCCGCATCAGCAGCTTGGTCATTCCCCGCACTGCAATGAGCGGGATGAGGCCGCCCACCATGGCGAAGAAGATCGCGTACCAGTTCCAATTCGGGAGCGGCCAGGCCAGCTCTTGGGGACCAGGGCCTCCGATGATGTAGCGGAGCCCCAGGGCGATCGCCAGAATGCCGGTCGCAAGTACGCGTCCGTCCCCGAAAAGGAGGTCGGGCCGAAAGAACATGCCCATCGGACGGCCGATGAACCATCGCAGGCCGGGTAGGATTCCGAGCGCGGTGAGGTCGAACACGAGGCCGAAGAAGATCGCCGACTTGACCTTGAAGGAAGCGTCCGACATCAACCCGAACCCGGCGAAGGGGATGTAAGCCATGCTGATGACGCCGATGACAAAGCCGACGCTCCGGTATGAGAAGTAGCTTCGGCCGAGGCGCCGGCCCACCGGCCAGAGCATGATCGTCGTCACCGTGGCCCATGCGAGGATCGCCCACAGGTAGTCGCGTTCCGTCACCAGGTAGGCGACGATCAGGCCGGTCCACAAAAGGACCAGCGCAGGGAGAATCTCACGTCCAAATCCCGGCAGTATCGAAAGGACCCGCGTGCCCGGCGCCCCGAGTTCGACCTCGCGATCGGTACCCGCCGAACGTACCTGGCTCATGGAGTCCTACTCCTCGACTCGAATTACGTAGTGGTCGACGAGGGCGACTACAAGGGCGCCCGCGACGATCAGGATCGCGAGGAAGAGCGGCGCGAGCGGCCACGGCCAGGGGACCATTGGTGCCTCCCCGGGGCTCAACTCCCGGATGCGACGCCTACCAGATGCATATCCCCCCCATAGGGATGCTGGTAGCATACATCCAGCCTCGTGCGTTGTCCAGCGCCCCCGTGGGCGCGGCCCCGACGCCCATGGAGGGCAGGCCCTTACCGTGATCCTGGGTTGCTGCGCGCCCGGCTGGCCCGTCCGACGGCCGGCAGACCGCAGCACGCGCCCACGAGCATCCCAATCAGTAGTCCTTCCAGGCGGGATGTTCTGAGCGGGGCTGCCCTCTCTACCGGCTGACGCCCCCGGGCGCCGGGCCGGCCGCCGGAGGATCCGCAGCCACAGCATGGCCAGACGGCGACGTGATTCAGCCGACGGGGACGTCGCAGCATTCGATCAGGGCAGGTAGCTCACCCTGGCAGAGGCGCCACGTCCGGCGTGGCCCGTTCTTCAGCGACCCTCACAACCTGCGCAGCGCGGCCACGAGGTCTCGCTTCTCCTGGATCGCCGCCTTGAAATCGAACTGGGGGTGCTGGCCGTCCGTGAGGGCGTTGAAGCGGGAGCGCGGGGCGTAGTAGACCTCGTCGCTCACCGCCAGGAGGTGCTTGCTGGGTACGCATCCGACGTTTACGCAAGTCCCGCCCAGAGGGAGGCCGCGGTTGACCATGAGCGCCGTCTTCCCGAGTTCGGACGCCTTGGTCGCCGCTGCGAAGGCCGCCGCGCCGCCCCCGATGATGATCAGGTCTGTTTTTGCGATGTCGATTCCTTAGCCCGTAGCCGGGAAGCCGATCTCCTCGAGGGCTTCTTTGATCCGCCCGGGATCGGTCTTCGTTTCGTCGTACTGGATCGTCACGGTCTTTCTCCGGGCGTCGCCTTCCAGCTTGACGACGCCGGGCTTGCGCCGCAGCGCGAACTGCATCGAGCCGATGCACCCGTCACAGGTGATGTCCGGCACTTTGAACGTCGCTGACTGCATGTTTCCACTCCGCTGATGCTTGCGAACTCGTTCTCGCAGCCAGACGCAGGCGACTAGCTCGCCTCGTCCAGCAGCTGTCTGAATGGCCGCTCTGACAGCGGCGGACCGTTGTAAACGACCTTGCCGTCGCGGTCGATGATCGCCGTCTGCCCCAGGACCAACACGCCGTACCGCCGGCCCAGAACAAACCCCTGGTCGGTACCCCAGGTGACGTCCTTTTCCGTAAACCGGCGCCACCACTTGACCCACGTCTCGATGTTGTCGTCCTGCGGCTGGATGTCGATTGCGATGACCTCGACGCCGCGAGCGCGGTACTCCTCTTGGACCTTGCCGAGGACTGGAGCCTCCAGTCCGCACGTCGGTCAACCAACGAACGAAAAGTAGAGGACCACCGGGCCATTTCTGTTGGACAGCGAGTAGACATCAGGGACCAGGCGGTCGCCGTTGGCGCGTGCCACCGGCATGACGAAGTCCGGAGCGAGCTGGCCCGGGCGGGCGGGACGCGATGACAGGACCTGCTTGGCGGAAACGGAGCTTTTGGCCGTACTTGTGGGCAACGACCGGACCGCCCCACCGCCACAGGCGACCGCAAACGCGGCGACTGCCGCTACCGCGAGCAGGGTCGCCAACCGCGCGGACATGAACCTTGAGGTCACCGGGACCTCCCCTTAGGGGCCGGTTTAATCGGGGTCCGCGAACTGACCTTCCCGGACGCGGTTTTCTGCTCAAGACCTCGGTCGGTCTCCCCGCGCGCTTCTCGGACCCTGGCCATTGCCCATGCCGCGCCCGCGAGCACCAATGGCGCGCCACAACACGCTGCAATCGCAATCAAGGCGACAGGCATTCAGGATCCTCCCTCAGCGGTCTCGCCGCCGTTGCTTCCCCAGGTCGATCAAGGGTTGTCGATGGTCTGGCACGCCAGGACTCGCTCGGCGTGCCCGGACAGAAAATTTTCCCCGATCCCGATAAGATCTCCCACCCGGGGATCCGCGAGCGTGTAGGTGACGCTCTTCCCCGAGCGATATGAGATTACGAAACCGCACCACCGCAGACACGCGAGGTGAGTAGACACCCGCCCCTGCGGCGCCCCGAGAGCATCCACCAGTTCACCGACAGTTTTCTCGCCATCCGCAAGCAGGATCTTCAAGATCCGGACGCGCGTTGGGTCGCCGAGCCCGCGAAAGAGCTTCGCGAGGAGGTCTGGTGTGGTGAGCAGCACGGTGCGGCTGACCACAGCGGTGGACTGAGCAGGCGTCAATAGCGAACTCCCTATATTCCAGGATAACCAGATATCATTATACCCGCGACATTCTCTGTAGGTTGTCAAGTCGGACAAGCACCGTTTATTATGGGGCTAATACCCCTCGGAGGGAAGGGGATAATCCTCCCGGCACCCTCGCCGTGGAGGACCCGCCAGACTGCGTTCGCGCGGCGCTGGCCGCGGGCGTCGAGACCATCGCCATTGCGACGCTCTTCTGCCTCGGTAACGCTCTTCTGCCTCGGCAAGGATCGACTCGCGCGTTGCGCAAGGCGCCAGTCAGTCTCTCGGGGCGAAACCCACTTCGAAGCTGCGGACAGCTTCTACCCGGGGAAGAAGATCCGCTCGAAGGTCCCGGTCGCGACGCTGAAATAGACGAGACCGGCGCCAACCACGACCATCAGCCCGGCCCCTGCCCGCTGGATCGCACCGGTGGACGCTCTGAGGCGGCGCAGGAGGCGCTCCTGCGAAGCCGCGACAAGCAGGGACACGGCCAACATGAGCG
>JACQUF010000267.1 GCA_016210435.1 Chloroflexota bacterium | reverse complement strand
GTACGTCATGGAGGACGCGATCTGGCGTCGTGACCTGCTCAGGCTGATGTATCCAGGGCGTGCGTATTCAATCTGGCTGCTCTGGGACAAGAACCCGAGGCGGCTGCTGTGCTGGTACGTAAACCTGGAAGACGCGTTCAGGCGGTCTGCTATTGGATTTGATACTTCCGATCATGAGCTTGACGTAGTGATCAGGCCTGACCTCACCTGGTATCTGAAAGATGAGGACGAACTCGACGCCATGGTCGAGGCAGGCCTTTTCCCGGAGGAACGCCGCGCCGAGGTCCACGAAATGGCGAAGCGGACCATCAGGCTTGTCGAGAACAGAAAACCGCCGTTTTGCGACGGCTGGGATCGATGGGCGCCAGACCCGCGCTGGCCGCTGCCGGAACTGCCTCCGAACTGGGCCGAGGTGGACTAAAGGTATCCGGACAACCGGGCGCTCCAGGGCCCTCACCCTGGCCCTTTCCCAGACAGAGGGGAGGGTTTTGGGGGCTGGCTGGATTGCTTCCGACGGCCCGGCTCGCGACGAAGACCCGATGATATCTCTCGCCATCTTGCTCGGCGCGCAGATCGCGATCATGTACCGGCTTCGCCACCCTCTCCCCTTGCGGGGGAAGGCCCACTACGTTCTTCAAGGTCCCTGTCAAGCAGACCATGTTGGGCCGCAAAAGTGGCGGCTTCGCTCCGTCTTGAGAGCCCGAGTTTTTCAAGAATCCGGCTGACGTGGTTGCGCGCCGTGTTCTCGGTAATGAACAACTGGGACGCGATTTCCTTATTCGTGAGGCCTCTGGCCACGAGGACCAGCACCTCCCGTTCACGGTCCGATAGCAGGGCGGCTTCCCGGTCTGCTTCCTTGCCCGAAAGGTCGCGGAGCTTCGCGAGCACCCGGCTCGTCACGGATGGGTCCAGCAGCGACTCTCCTTTCGCCGCGGACCTGATCGCCCGTATCAACTCGGCCCGGCCGGTGTTCTTCAGCAGATAGCCGGACGCGCCCGCCATGATCGACGAGAACACAGCCTCCTCATCGCCGTACGAGGTCAGCATGATCACCCTGGTGTCCGGCTGTCGTTCACGCACGGCGCGGCACACTTCAATTCCGTTCTGGCCCGGCATCCGGATGTCCATCAGGACCACATCCGGTCGCTGGAATTCCATTTGCCGGAGCGCGGAAGCCCCGTCGGCAGCCTCTCCGACGACTTCCAGGTCACTCTCTGCCTCCAGCGCGGCTCGAAGGCCCATGCGCACGACCTCGTGGTCGTCCACAAGGAACACCCGGATACGTGCCAAGCTAGCCCTCCCGTGAAGGAAGCGATACTGCGATCGTCGTGCCCTTTTCCGGAGCGGTCTCGACCGCAAACGACCCGCCCAACGTCTCTGCCCTGCGCCGCATGTTTTCGAGACCGTATCCTGGCCGGGACTCGTTCTGCTCAAATCCGCGGCCATTGTCACTTACCCGCAGCAGGACCCGGCCGTCAGTGAACTCCAGGGTCACGCGTACCTCAGACGCCCCCGAATGTTTGAGCACGTTGGCGAGCGCCTCCTGGAGAATCCGGTACACACCCGTTGCGATCGCCACCGCTATGTTGCCGTTTTCGCCAATCGTCTCGAGTCGGGTATCTATCCTGGAAACCGTGCGGAATTCCCTGACCTGATTCTCAATCGCTGCCAGTAAATCGCCCTCCCCTGCAAGGAGTGGTCGTAGATCGAAGATGTAGTGCCTCGTCTCGAGCAGGGCCTGCCGGGCGAGCGGTACCAGCTGGCGGAGACGTTCGCGCAAGGGCTGCTTCTCTCGCTCCGCGAGATCGGCACATGTCTCCAGATTCAGCGCGAGAGCGTACATCGCCTGGGCAATCCCGTCGTGGATCTCGCGCGCGATCCTGGTGCGTTCTTCCTGGGCGGCAAGTTCAACCTGCCGCTTCATAAGATGGGCGTTGTGCACGCCGACTGCGACCTGGTTTGCGAGCGCCTCCGCGAATGCCCGCGCGGAACCTTGGTCTTCCGGTTCGCCCCGGCTCACCACGTACACAATCCCCAGCAATTCCCCGCCTGACCGCATCGGCACCGCGGCCCTCCAGGAAGGTTGTGATGTAACCCGGGTTGCACCCGTGTGTGCCGCCTCCCCGATCAGCCCCTCCCCGAGTTTCACAACCGTCCCTTCAGGCAACTCCTCGACGCCGACAGTGCTGGCTGCCATCTCGATCTTTCCGGACGACGCCTCACTCAGGTAGACGGCGAATGCACGGTAGTAATGCCGGTCGCGAATCGTTTGCGTGACGTGCTGCAGCAGGGTTGCTACATCTGAGGGAGCGGACATGACGTGCCGCGTCACATCGAACAGCGTGCCGAGGTCACCCAGCGCAGCCCTGGTCCGCTCCTTCTCCCAGTCGAGCAGCCGGACGACCGAGCCGAGGTAGCTGACCGCGAGCGACACCAGGTACGTCGTGACGATGAATCCCGCGAAGATGTGGCGGTCGTCGTTCAACCATCCACCGTCGAGGCCATCACCTGAGACGGCCAGGGTCAGCGAATAGAGTGAGGCAAAGACCGTAGCGAACACGACCGTCCAGCGG
>JACQUF010000282.1 GCA_016210435.1 Chloroflexota bacterium | reverse complement strand
GGGATAGCTCGGCGGAGGGTAGCATGGCGAAGGCTGCACGTGATGTCGGGCGACGCATTTGGGGCCGCAGGTTTATAAGGTCCCGTGCCCCCTGGCGTCTGGATCCCCGTTGCACCTAGCGGCAGCCCGGGTACTCCCAGCGGACGTGCCAAAGGAAGTCCCAGCGCACTGGGTACCGCGGGCTCGGTACCACGTCAGGGTGAGGGCGATCTTCGCGGGGTAGGTTTTCGCGTACCGGGCCGCGACGAACCGGAGTGCAGGCGTAGGCCAGTAACAACGAGCAGATAAGGCTGTGGCAACGTTGCCACAGCCTACGCCCGGGAAGAGGTAACCGTAGACTCCCTACCCGGGCGCTAACGGCGCTCGTTCGCCGAAGAAGTAGGCCGACCCGAGCCACCACGGGTACCACGACCCGGGCACCGAAAGGGAATCGCGTTGGGGTGTCCCTGGGGCTATGATTCGCTCCGGGAATCGGACAGGCGTGGGGTGGCACGATGAGCGTCGGCAGCACCAACAATCCGATCATCGGACAGGACATTCCGTGGACGACCGTCGATGGTCATTTTCTGAGAGTCCTCGACGTCGCGTACTTGGGGACCGTGAAGGAGACCAAGGTAGCAGGCCCACCAGTCCCTCTTCCTTACGCGGTGGCTACCGTGGAGTCGCCGGTGTTGAAAGGCAGGGCGGACTTGCCGATCACCCATAAGCTTGATTTTCGACATCTCTGGGAGGCGCTCAAGGTCCGCGGGCTAGCCGACGGGGAAGAATGTCTCATTGCGCGCGAGCAGCGCAAGGGGTGGTTCTCGAAGGCTCTTCCGACGATGCACATTCGCATCACGGGGGCTGGGCAACTAGAGAAGATGTACGACCCGAGCACCCCCGCCACTGACAGGGGTGGTCAGAACTTTGCCAAGTGGTCGCCGAGCGATCACTGAGCCTATCGGCAGGTACATCGCAATATGCGCCCGCAAGTTACCTCGTAGCCCCCAGCCAGGGTCGCCTATCTACCGGGGTATCCCGAGCGGGTAATCCCCTTTATTTGGGGGTCGACCGCGAGCGCTCCCAGCGAAGGTGGTATCCCGAGCGCTTCCTCGACCCCTTGATCCTGTCCTTCGCGCCCGGCTGCCTGCCAACAGGTAGCCCTTGAGCCTTACGCCGAGCGAGCCCGGCCTTCGTCCTTTGGCTGATCCGCTGAGACTCGAACCGTGCCGCCCACGCGGTAACCGCGACCAACAGCTCCCGGAGCTCGCCGCCAACCTCGGTCCACGGTTCCTGCAGCGAGATGACACGCACTCCCGCCTCGTCAAACCGGCGCATGAGAGTGCAGAGGTGCTCGACGCCGCGCCGGGTAAGCCGATCAAGAGCCCAGACCAAGAGCACATCGAACTCTCGACGGCGAGCGGCCTCGAGGCAATCGGCGAGGTGGGCGTTGTAGCGCGGATCGTCCGCGTACCCCGAGACGCCGTCGAGCTGGCAAGTGCGGACGACCTCGAGGTTGTGCTGTCGGCAGTAGTCGTCCAGCTTAACGCGCTGGTTATCGAGTTCTTGTTCTTTGTCGGAGACGCGGAGCCAGACCGCGGCACGTTTCGGTGAGTCCATTCCACGTCCAGTACCAGCCCCAGGACGAGAATAACGGACCCGGGGTCGCATTTGGCCCGGCGCGCCTCGGGGGTGTCACTCGGATTCGCCTTCGACTACCGGCAAGGGCAGCGCCCCGGCACTCCCGGGACAGTAAGCGAAGTCCACCGCGGGTTTCGCAACAACGATTTCGAACATGCGGTCCCCAAGGTCGTGAACAAGCTGAATCGCCAGAGTGTCGTTGAGCCATTCGAGACCGCGGCCCGGAATAAAGTCGAGCGTCTGCCCACGGTAGCTAAACGACTTTGGCCTCCCGTCGGGTGGCGAATAGAAGCCGTTGGTGTGAATCGTGTTCCTCGTCTCGCGCATAATGTCGAAGAACTCCTGATGCTGCGACAGGGTGGCGGCGCGCAAGACTTCCTTGTAGAGCCGGGCAAACTCGATACGAGGCACGGCCTCCGGTTTGATCGAGTAGGTACCGGGGGTCGCCGACCTGACGATTGAGCGGATCGTCTCCTCCGAAGTCATCGCGGCCTGGTGGAACGTGAACCACTTCGCCATCACCGC
>JACQUF010000266.1 GCA_016210435.1 Chloroflexota bacterium | reverse complement strand
GTTGAAAGCCGGGTCCTGCGCGGCGAGGCCTCGTGAACCCCGTCAGGTCCGGAAGGAAGCAGCGGTAAGCGAGATCCCTCGGGCGCCGCAGGTTCGCCTGGTTTGAGCCGAACGCGCCGCGTAGACCACGGGCTACGGGACGAAACGGGGGTGCACGGCCATTTCACGCATGCCCAGCCGGCGCTCGGGCCGGCGACATCCGGCTGCCGGCGCGCCCGGCCGACGGCCGCACCCGGCACGCTCTCGCAAGGCGCTCGCACAGCATTTCCTCAAGGACCCCACGGTTGCCCGCCGGATCGTGGACGCCCTTCAGATCCGGCCTGAAGACGTCATCGTCGAAATAGGTCCCGGCCGCGCGGCGCTGACCGGGAGGCTCGCTGAGAAAGCGTCCTGTCTTTGCCTGGTGGAGATCGATGAGACGCTCGCGGAGCGGCTCAGCGAGAAATTCGCCGGCACGCCTGCCGTCAGGGTCATCGTGGCGGACGCACGCAGCTTCGATCCCGAGTCAGTGGAGGAAATCCGGGACAATCCCTACAAGGTTGTAGGCAACCTCCCGTACTATGCCGCGTCCCCGATCGTCCGCCATTTTCTGGAACTGTCCCGGCCGCCGACGCTCATGGTCGTCATGGTCCAGCGGGAGGTGGCGAACGGCATGGCGGCCGCGCCGGGCGACATGAGCCTGCTTTCTATCGGGGTCCAGGTGTACGCCGAGCCGAAGATCCTGATGCATGTGCCGCCTCGTGCGTTTTCTCCCCCGCCGAAGGTACATTCGGCCGTCATCGCACTGAAGCCGCGGGATCAGCCCGCGATCGAAGTGGACCGGATCGACGACTTTTTTGCCCTTGCCAGGGCGGGATTCACGGCCCCCCGCAAAACCATAGTCAACTCGCTGGCCATCGGCCTTCAGATGAGGGTCTCAGATCTGGCGCCGATCATAGGGGAGACTGCAATCGAAACGACCCGGCGTCCCGCCACGACGTCGATTGCGGAATGGGAGTCCCTGTACCGTGCCTGGGCAGCAGCCAGCAAGCCGGGGCTCGCCTCGGTAAGACAGGCGCCGGCAGTCAACAGGGGACGGCGGGAATGACCACGGAGTCGATGGAGGTCAGCGCTCACGCAAAAGTAAACCTGACGCTGGAGGTCCTCGGGAAGCGTTCGGACGGCTTCCACAACCTCGCGAGCGTCATGCAGACGCTTGAACTTCACGACTCGATCAGGCTTGAGGCCGCCGCGGACGTGTCGCTGAGCTGCGACGTGGCGCGTCTGTCGGGCGAAGACAACCTCGCGCTTCGTGCCGCCCGCGCCCTGAAGGAGGCTGGGGCGGTCAATGCGGGCGCCCGGATCCTCCTTACCAAGCGAATCCCGATCGCCGGCGGACTGGGCGGTGGTTCGAGCGATGCGGCCGCGGTGCTCATTGGCCTCAACCGCCTCTGGCGCCTCGAATGGCCGGTCACTCGCCTGTCTGAGCTTGCAAATCGACTGGGTTCGGACGTTCCTTTCTTCCTCTACGGTGGCACGGCGATCGTTCAGGGCCGGGGCGACGAAGTAGTTCAGATACCGCCGGCGAAGGTTGGATGGTTTGTGATCCTGGCGCCCGATATCGAACTGACTTCAAAGACCGGGAAGATGTTCAGCCTCATTACGCCCGATCAGTACACACGCGGCGTTCTGTCCCACAAGCTGGCTGGTCGAATCCGTGGCGGCGGGGATGCGCCATCGCAGTTCTTCTTCAACGCCTTTGACGCCGTTGCCGACCGGGCGATGCCCGAGCTTCGGACTTACAGGGACGGGTTTCGCTCGGTAGGCGCGCGCGAGGTGACGTTGTGCGGCGCTGGTCCAGGCATGTTCGCCCTCGCCCCAAGCCGTGAGATCGGGCTCGCCTGGCAGCTGCTTTTGCAGCGAAAAGGATGGCGTGCGTACCTGACGAGTGCCTGGTGGCCATCGGCGAAGGGCATAACCGGCTAGTGGCCGCGCTAGCGGGCTTTTTCGCGGGCGTGATGATGGCG